>CBIHRE010000575.1:0-3610 GCA_966212385.1 uncultured Akkermansia sp.
CGAGCGCGACCGCGTGGCGGTGCTGATGAGCAACCCTCTCGACTTCGGAAAACGCGAGGCCTTCCAGCAGGCGACGGAGCTGGTCATCGACGAGATCAGCGTCATCTCCGGCTCCTTCCTCGAGACGCTGCTCAAAAAATTCTTCAAGGAAACGAAGGGCCCCGCCGAGTCCGACGTCGACCTCGGCTCCGGCACCGAGGCCATCAGCAACGCCTACGGCGAATCCGCGTCCGGAGACGCCAGGCCCGAGGATTACGAGAGCGAGGACTCCGCGCCCGTCATCCAGCTCGCCAACCGCATCATCGAGGACGCCTACATCTCCGGCGCCTCCGACATCCACATCGAGCCGCAGGAAAAGGACCTCATGGTGCGCTACCGCATCGACGGCCTTTGCCAGGAGAAACTCCGCCTCCCCAAGCAGGTCACGGGCGCCCTCATCTCTCGCCTGAAGATCATGTGCAACCTCGACATCTCCGAGCGTCGCCTGCCCCAGGACGGCCGCATCGTCTTCAAGAAATACACCAAGAAAAACATCGATATCGACCTGCGCGTCGCCACCGGCCCGATGAACCACGGCGAGAAGGTCGTGATGCGCATCCTCGACAAGCAGAAGTCCACCCTGCCCCTCCCCGCGCTCGGCTTCTCCGAGGAAAACCTCGCCAAATACCGCGAGTGCATCCGCCAGCCCTACGGCATGATCCTGCACTGCGGCCCCACCGGCTCGGGCAAGTCGATGACGCTCTACTCCGCCCTCGGCGAGATCAACACCCCCGACGTCAACATCCAGACCGCCGAGGACCCCATCGAATACACCCTCCCCGGCATCAACCAGATGCAGATGAGCCGCCAGATCGGCCTCACCTTCGCCCGCGCCCTCCGCTGCTATCTCCGCATGGACCCCGACGTCATCCTCGTCGGCGAGATCCGCGACGAGGAGACGGCCCAGATCGCCGTCGAGGCCGCCCTCACCGGCCACCTTCTCGTCTCCACCCTCCACACCAACGACGCCCCCAGCACCATCGCCCGCATCGGCGAGATGGGCGTCGAACCCTTCAACATCTCCGCCTCGCTCGTCTGCGTCTGCGCCCAGCGCCTCCTCCGCCGCGTCTGCAAAAACTGCAAGCAACCCTACGAACCCGCCGGCCGCGAAAAAGAGCTCCTCGAAAAGGCCATCGGCTGGTCCGGCCAGATCTTCAAGGCCAACCCCCAGGGCTGCCCCACCTGCAACGGCATCGGCTACAAGGGTCGCGTCGGTATCCACGAACTCATGACAAACTCCGAGGCCCTCACCGAGGCCATCAACAAGGAGGCCGAGGTCGCCGAGCTGAAGCGCATCGCCATGAAAGGCGGGATGAAGACCCTCCACCAGGACTCCATGCTCAAGGTCAAGCTGGGCCTCACCACCATCGACGAAGCGCTCGCCAACGTGCCGCCCGACCTTATCCTCTGAGTCCGGCCGACACCGCCGCCTTCCCCCTCCCAGCTCCCCTCCGCCGCCCCGGCCCGCCCGCCCGGGGATTTCCCGGGTCGGTTTTGTCCCGGTCTTCGGCGTCACAGGGCTTTACCTCCGCTCTTCGGGTCCGCTTGATTCGTTTTAACGTCAATAATGACCACGGTCCCCTTTCCGAACGCCACCTACGTCATCGGGCACAAAAACCCCGACGCCGACTCGATCTGCGCCGCCATCGCCTACGCCGCCTACAAGGAGGCCCGCGGACTCTACGGCTACGTCCCCGCCCGCGCCGGCAACTCCAACGCGCGCATCGACGCCATCCTCCAGCGCTTCCATCAACCCCTGCCCGTCCTCCTCACCGACGTCACCCCGCGCGTGCGAGATGTCATGGTGACCAACGTCGTCTCCATCCCGCAGGATGCCACCTGCGCCGAGGCCCTCGAGCTGATCGACGAGCACGACGTCCGCGTCCTCCCCGTCCTCACCCCCGATCAGCGCGTCATCGGCACCGTCTCCATCTTCCAGCTCGGCGGATTTTTCGTTCCCAAGGTTCGAGCCCTTCGCGAGATGCGAAAGGTCCACACCTCGCTAAACCACATCGTCCGCGCCCTCCGGGCCCGCGTCGAACACCTCCCCGACGCCTCCCGCGAACAAGAGCTTTTCGTGCGTGTCGGCGCCATGGACGTGAAGTCCTTTGGCAAAGCCGCCCACAGCGACGGCATCCTGCCCGAGCAATCCATCATCATCGTCGGCGACCGAAGCGACATCCAGCAACGCTCGATCGAGATGGGCGTCCGCCTCCTCGTCATCACCGGCAACCTGCCCGTCGACGAGGCGATCATCCAGCAGGCCCGCGAAAAAGGCGTGGCCCTCATCGTCAGCCCCTACGACACCGCCACCTCCGCCTGGCTCGTCCGCTCCGCCACCAAACTCGACCGCCTCATCGACCGGAAATTCGCCTCCGTCTCCCCCGATCTCCGTCTCTCCGACGTTCGCAAAAAGGCCGCCACCAACAGCACCACGGCCTACATGGTGCTCGGCGACGACGGCCGCCTCCAAGGCATCCTCACGCGCACGGACATTCTCAAACCGGCCCGCACCAAGCTCGTCCTCGTCGACCACAACGAGATGACCCAGGCGGTCGCCGGCGCCGACGAGGTCACGATCACCGAGATCCTCGACCACCACCGCCTCGGCTCGCTCGCCACCCCGCAGCCCCTCCTGTTCATCAACGACCCCGGCGGCTCCACCTGCCCCATCAACGCCGCGCTCTTCCGCCGCGACGGCCACGCCCCCTCGCCCGACATCGCCGGCGTCCTCATGGGCGGCATCATCTCCGACACGCTCAACCTCCAGGGCCCCACCACGACCGAGAAAGACGCCACCCACCTCGCCTGGCTTTCCCGCCTCGCCGGCGTCGACCCGCGCCAGCTCGCCGACCTCATCTTCAGCTCGGGTTCCGTCATCCTCGCCAACCCGCCCGAGAAGGTCGTGCGCTCCGACTTCAAGATCTACGAGGAGGACGGCGCCCGCTTCGCCGTCTCTCAAGTCGAGGAGCTCGGCTTCGGCAACTTCTGGAGCCACTCCAAGGCACTCGCCCGCGCCCTCGACGATCTCTGCACGCAGGAACGTCTCTGCTTCGCCTGCCTCCTCATCACCGACATCAACACGCAGAACTCGCTCCTCCTATTCAAAGGCGACCCCGAGCTCACCAAGCGCATCACCTACCCGAGCGTCGAGGCCGACGAGATCTTCGACCTGCCCGGCATCGTCAGCCGCAAAAAACAGCTCATCCCCTACCTCAGTTCCCTCCTCAAGGAACTGGCCAGCGAAGGCATCACTCCCACCGCGCGCGGCGCATCCACGACCGCTCCCTTCGCCTCCGCCAAGACCCGCTGAGCGGGTGCGCGGATCTCCGCCGCGCGCGAGGGCATGTCGGTCGGATTCGCGGCGCCGCCCCGCGGGCGGGCCGTCCCGCCTCAGTGGTGGTGGTGGCCCGCCTCGGACGAACCGGCCGCGCCGCCCGGCGCGGTCGCGCCGATCGGGGCGACCGCGAAGGTCACCGGCACGGTGCCGGCCCGCGCGAAGGTGAGGGAGCCCTGCACGCTCTCCCCGGCCTTCGGCGAAGCCGTCAGGTCCTCGAACATCAGGTGGAGG
>CBIHRE010000576.1:0-3607 GCA_966212385.1 uncultured Akkermansia sp.
CCGGCGGCGCCGGCACGGCCATCGACTCGCGCGTCAACGGCAGGCTTGCCGGTGGCGGCGACAACTACGCCGGGGTCACCCAAGGCCAGCTCAAGACCGTGGCGCCGCTCTTCTATGATCGCTTGGCAGCGCTCGGCTGGCACGGCGCCCCTCTGACCGGCACCAACGTCTACCCGTGGACCACCACCACCGGCGACGACGACAGCTTCGCCTTGGTGAACATCGGCCAGCTCAAAACCGTCTTCAGCTTCGCGCCCGTTCCGGTGACCATCCTGAGCGACTGGGCCTTCACCGACGAGGGCTTCATCGCGGGAGGCCAAAACGGCGTCGAGCGCTCCTACGTCTCGCCCTCCGCGGTAGCGGCGGCCCCGTGGTCCTTCGTCACCCCCGACCGCTTGGGACTGCGCCTCGATTGGGAAAACTCCGCCAATTGCGGTGGAGCGAACGATAATACCCAGATCGCCACCGCAGTGACCGTGATTCGCGCCGAGCGCGATCTCGTTCTCACCGTCAACTGGTCCGGAATGGGGGAGATCCAAGCCCCTGATTACGAAACCATGAAGCTCTATCTCGGCGAATGCGACTCGGCCGGAATCTTGGTCGCGGACGAGACTCTGGTCGGCGCCGCCCACGCGCCGGGCGGCAGCCAAGGCTGCGGTTCGGCAGAAACCGGCTATGTCGGCCCCGTGGTCAGCGATCCGCCGCCACCGCAGACCATCAACTTGCAGGCCGGCAAATACTACCGCCTGAACATCTGGGCAACCACCGAGGATCCGTTCTTCCACACCGGCGCTTGGTATCAGTTCACCCTCGGCTTCAGTAATCCCACGGCACCGTGATCCAATGGAAACCCACCGCACCGGTTTTGCGGTTTCTGTCGCTTGATCCACGATCATGAACGGCCGATTGCTTTGAACGCCTGCACGGCCAACGCTATCCCCTTCGAGTCCAACGGCCACAACCTCGGCGACCTCGACCAGATCTCCATCGCGCCGTAAATCAAGGACGGCCACCACCCCTGCGCGAAACGCAAACACGAGGACAAAGCTCCGCCCGCCCGGCACCGCCGGCGGGCGTTTTTGCGTCCCCACCTCGCCATGAACGAAAAGACGGCCCCGCTCATACTGTCTGACCCGCCCGCAGTGTTCCCGTGGTAACCCACCCTGCCCATTGTGCCGTCTCCCCTGATCGGCACTCCATGCCCGGCCACCCCGCACCCACGTCCACCCCGGCCTTTGGCCGCCCGCCCTCCCCCATTTCGGCGGGCGATAGCCATCGGTCGCTCCAGCCCGCCCGTCGTGGAAACGTCCTCGTGGTCATTTCCGTGAAACACCCATTCTCCGTTCCCGCTTTCCCCGCTCCCATGCTCCGCCTGCTGCTTGCCCCGGCCCTCCTTGTCCTCGCGCTCGCCAACGCTTCCCCTGCCTCGGCCGCGCCCATCGACCGCGAGGCCGTCGTCACGCGCCACAATGTCCGCAACACCTCGCTCAATCCCGAGTCGGCGCTCACCATCGGGAACGGCGATTTCGCCCTCACCGTCGACGTCACCGGCCTCCAGTGCCTTGAGCGCATCTACCTCGACAACGGCCTCCCGCTAGAGACGCGCGCCACCTGGGCCTGGCACGAGTTCCCCAACACCGCGGGCTACACGCTCGCCGACGCTTCCGGCCCGATCAACTTCCACGGCCGCGAAATCCTTTATCCGGTCAAACAAAACAGCCCCGCCGGAAAATATTTCCGCGAGAATCCCCAGCCCATGCCGCTCGGGCAGTTCTCCTTCGTCCTCTTCGGCGAACCGCTCCGCACCGAGGACATCGCCGGCGTCGAGCAAACGCTCGATGTCTGGACCGGCGTCGTCACCAGCCGGCTCCTCGTCCGAGGCGAAGCGCTCGAGGTGACCACCGCCGCCCACGGCACCGGCGCCGTCCTCGGCGTCCAGGCCCGCTCCGCGCTCATCGCCCGCGGCGATCTCCAGGTCCGCCTCCGCTTCCCCTACGCCTACCGCACCAGCATCGCGCACAAGTCTCCCTTCATCTGGGAACAGCCCGACAGGCACTCGACCAAGCTCACCTCCCTCGCGCCCGATCACGCCCGCCTCGACCGCGCAAGCGACTCCACCCGCTACGCCGCCGATCTTCGCTGGAGCACGCCCGCCACCCTCGCCGAAACAGCCGCGCACGATTTCCGGCTGCGCGCCTCGTCTGGCGACACGATCGCATTTACCTGCGCCTTCTCCGACGAGCAAAACCCCGGGCCCGCCGCCGCGGAAACTTTCGCCGCCGTCCGCGATTCCTCCGCCTCCGCCTGGCGCGACTACTGGACCAAAGGCGGCATCATCGACCTTTCCGCCGCCACCGACAAACGCGCCAAGGAGCTCGAGCGCCGCGCCATCCTCTCGCTCTATCTCATGCGCGTGAACTACGCCGGCGCCTTCCCGCCCGCCGAGACCGGCCTCCAGCACCTGAGCTGGTTCGGCAAGCACAACTCCGAGGTCTATTTCCTCCACGCCGCCCAGTTCTACCAATGGGGCCACGTCGACCTCCTCGAAAAAGGCCTCGCCTGGTATCGCAAGATCCTGCCGCAAGGCGTCGCGCAGGCGAAGAGCGAGGGCTTCGAGGGCGTGCGCTGGCCCAAGATGGCCGGCATCGACGGCCGCCCCTCTCCCGGCGGCATCAATCCCTACATCATCTGGAACCAGCCCAACCCCATCTACCTCGCCGAGCTCGTCTACCGCGCCAAGCCCTCGCCCGAGACGCTCGCGCTCTACCGCGACCTCGTTTTCGAGTCCGCCAACTTCCTCGCCTCCTTCGCGCACAAGGACGCCGCCACCGGTGTCTACCACCTCGGCCCGCCGCTGAAAAACGTCACCGAAAGCACGCACCCCGAACTCGTGCGCAACCCCGCCTTCGAGGTCGCGTTTTGGTATTACGGCCTCTCCGTCGCGCAACAATGGCGCGAACGCCTCGGCCTGCCCCGTGACGAACATTGGGAAGATGTCCTTCGCCACCTCGCGCCGCTCCCCACCGCAGACACGCCCACCGGCAAACTCTACCTCGAGATCGAGGGCGTCGACGACATCTACGCGCCCGAGAAGCGCAGCATTCCCACCTCGATGCTCCTCGCGCTCGGCTACCTGCCCGCGACGCCCAAGATCGACGTCGAGACCGCCCGCCGCACCTTCGCCGAAATCAACCGCCGTCACGGCCTCGAGCGCTGGGTCAGCTGGCAAATGGGTCAGGGCGGCATGACCGCCGCTCGTCTCGGAGAACCGGATACGGCGGTCGATATCCTTACCAACACCTCCGCCCCCGCCCGCTTCATGCCCAGCGGCTACGTTCGCCGTCCCAAGGACCCCCCTGTAAATTGCTCCTTCCTCTGCGCCCTCGGCCTCATGGCGGGCGGCTGGGATGGCGGCCCCGCCGGCCCCGCGCCCGGCTTTCCCCGCGACGGCTCGTGGACGGTCCGCGCCGAAGGCCTGTCGCCCATGCCCTGAGCGCCCCCACCCTCGAGCCGCGTTCCCGCCCACAAGCCGCGTCCCACGTTCCCGCCACCGTCCGCTCCGCGCATCGCCCCCGTCACCCCCTTCTCCCCATTCCACCCGCCCCCG
>CBIHRE010000577.1:0-3603 GCA_966212385.1 uncultured Akkermansia sp.
CAGCTCCCGGTGAAGGGCACGACCTATACCATCCGCGAGGTGTTTCTCGGCCGCGAGAAGGTCGTGAAGGCCGGCGACTCCGCCACCGTGGGCCTGCTCCTCGCCGAACTGACCAACCCGCCCGACCCCTTCCATCAGGGCAAACAGGAGCTCGGCTTTAGCTCCGAGCGTTTCGCGCCGCTCGAGGAAAAGAGCGACGAGACCGCGGTCGGCGAGGAGGCGGGCGAACTCGCCGGCGTGGGCTACGGCGATGACAAACCGCACAAGGGCTACTGGCAAAACTGAGCCGAAAGCTGCGGCACCAAACCGGCCGGTTGTTCACGAAAATGGCGCGGGCTTTGAAGCCCGCGCCTCTTTCGTGACGGCTAAATCAGAGCCGCGATGTTTCTCGGCTCAGAAGAATTTCTTCGCCTTGGCAAACCAGCTCTCGCTCGTCGGGTGCTCGGCGTCGCCGCTCACGCGGGCGAATTCCTTGAGCAGCTTCTCCTGCTCGCTCGTCAGCTTGGTCGGCACCTCGACGTGCACGCGCACGAGTTGGTCGCCTTGGTGGCCGCGCTGGCGCAGCGAGGGCATGCCCTTGCCGCGGAGGCGGAAGGTCGTGCCGCTCTGCGTGCCGGAGGGCACCTTCACGGTCGCCTTGCCGAAGAGCGTCGGCACCTCGAGCGTGCCGCCGAGCGTGGCTAGGGTGAACTTGATCGGGATCTCGCAAAAGAGGTCGTCGTCCTGGCGCTCGAAGAGCTCGTGCTGCTTCACGTTGAGCACGATGTAGAGGTCGCCGTCCTGGCCGCCCGCTAAGCCGGCCTCGCCATTGCCCGAGGAGCGCAGGCGCGTGCCGGTGTCGACGCCCGGCGGAATGCGCACGTTGACTTTGGCGTTCTGCGGCACACGGCCTTCGCCACGACAGGCGGTGCAGGCTTTCTCCACCTTTTGGCCGGCGCCGCCGCAGGTCGGGCAGGTCTGCGCGAAGGTGATGATGCCGCCGCTGCGGCGGATCTGGCCGGCGCCACGGCAGGTGGGGCAAACGACTTTCTTGGATCCCGGCTCGGCGCCGGAACCGTCGCAGCGCTCGCAGGCGTGCAGGCGGCGAAAGGAGATTTCCTTTTCGATGCCCTTGGCCGCGTCCTCGAGGGTGATCTCGAGGTCGTAGCGCAGGTCGGAGCCGTCGCGCTCGGAGCCGCCGCCCCCGCCGCCGAACATCTGGTCGAAGATGCCGCCTCCGCCGCCCATGCCCCCGCCCTGCTGGCCGAAGACCTCGCGGAAGATGTCGAAGGGATCGTGGAAGCCGCCTCCACCCATGCCACCGGGGCCGCGCGGACCGGCGCCGCCGCCCTGCGTGAAGGCCTGGTGGCCGTAGCGGTCATAGGCGGCGCGCTTCTGCGGGTCTTTCAGGACCTCGTAGGCTTCGGAGACTTTCTTGAACATCTCCTCCGCCTCCTTGTTGCCGGGATTTTTGTCCGGGTGGTATTGGACGGCCTTCTTGCGGTAGGCTTTCTTGAGATCCTCCTCGGAGGCGCCCTTTTCGACGCCAAGCAGGGAGTAATAGTCTTCGTTTGCGGCCATGTCGGGTGCGTTGCGAGCGGGACTGGGTTGTCGGTGTTAAATGAATACCGGAAGCACGGCGCGGCTCAGACCACGACGCCGTTCACGGGGTCGGCGGGTTTTTCAGGTTTGCCGGTGGAGACGACCACGCTGGCGGCGCGCACGAGGCGGCCGTTGAGCGTGTAGCCGGTGCGGACGCAGGCGGCCACGTGGTCGGCCGGCACCTCGGGACTCGGCTGTTGGGCGATGGCTTCGTGGAGGTTGGGATCGAAGGGCTTGCCGACCGGCGCGACCTCGGCGAGGCCGTGCCCGGCGAGCGCGGTCTTGAGCTGGGAAGCGATCATCTCGACGCCGCCGGAGAGGCTCTTGAGGTCGGCGTTGGCCGCCTTGGTGGCGTTCAGCGCGTGACCGAGGTTGTCGAGCACGGGAATGAGGTCCTCGAGGATGCGCGTGGCGGCGCGATGGGCGGCGTCCTCGCGGTCGCGGACGGCGCGCTTGCGGTAGTTGTCGAGGTCGGCGACGGAGCGCAGATAACGCTCGTAGTTGTCGGCGGCCTCCTTCTTGGCGGCGGCAATCTGCTCCTCCGGGCTAGGGCCCTGGGCCGGAGCGGCGGACGCGGCCCCGGCGGAGGCCCCGGCTTCGGGCGCGGGCTGGGCCGCGGCGGGCTCGGGGGTGGCGGGAGACGGGTTGGCGGTTTCGGCTTGGCTCATGGGAAAAGGGTGCAGGTGAAAACAAGATATCCCTCGGCGCAAGCCCCGCGGCTACTCGAAGCCACGCATCGGGAAAACACCTGCAATTCTCCGGCGTCGTGGCATAAGTCCCTGACACGGGCCGCATCGTCCGTCCCTTTTCTCAATCCATGAAACGTTTCCTTCCTTGGACCGCCCGCGTCGTCCTCCTCGCCTTTGTCGTGGCGCCGCTCTGGGCCGCCACCGCTTCCGTCGCCTCGGCGCCGGCCTCCGCCACAACGGCTCCGGCCGGAAACGACAAATCGCCCATCGCGCCCTACGCCAAGACCGTCGCCACCGTCACCGGCATCGCGATTTCGCCCTTGCTCGGCACGGGCGCCCTCGGTGCCTACGAGGCGTGGAAGGCCGAGACGCCCGAGCAAGAGGCCGCTCTGCCGTGGTATGCGAAAGCGAGCTTCTTTGTTCCCGCCTTGCTGATCGTCGGCATCTGCGCCGCCAAGGACTCCTTCGGCGCCGTCGTCCCTCCCGGGCTCAAAAAGCCCCTCGATGTGCTCGAGACCATCGAGAACAAGGCCTCGGGCCTCGTCGCCGCAGGCGCCGTCGTGCCCTTCACCATGGCCTCGCTCTCGAAAATGATCGTCGCCTCCGCCCCCGCAGTCCCGGCCGGCGAAGCCATGCTCCACACCGGCACCGCCACCATCGCGGTCGGCGCGATCGATTGGTCGTGGTTGCTCAACCTCCTCACCGTGCCCGTCGGCATCGCGGTCTTCGCCGTCGTCTGGCTCGCCTCGCACGCGATCAACGCCCTCATCCTCCTGAGCCCCTGGGGCGCGATCGACGCCGTGCTCAAGGGCGCCCGCACCGCCCTCCTCGGCCTCATCACGATCACCGCCACGCTCAATCCTTGGATCAGCGCCGCGCTCTCGCTGATCGTCATCCTCGTCGCCTACCTCGTCGCCGGCTGGGCCTTCCGCCTCACCATCTTCGGCACGATCTTCTCCTGGGACTTTCTCACCTTCCGCAAACACCGCTTCAAGGTCGCCGAGAAGGGCGAAAACCTTCTCTTCTCCAGCAACACCCTCACCAAGCAAGGCGTGCCGATGCGCACCTACGGACGCCTCCGCCACGAGCCGGAAAACGGAAAACTCGTCTTCCGCTACCGCCCCTGGCTCGTCCTGCCCGAACGCTCGACCGACGTGAAGCTCGCCGCGCCCGCGGTCGGGGAAGGCCTCTTCATCAGCTCGATCGAGGATGGCGAGGAAACCGCCTTCGTCCTGCCTCCGCGCTACCGCGGCCATGAAGCGGAAGTCGCCCGCGCCTACGCCCTCGAGGGCGGCGTCCGGCCCGTCGGCCTGCTCAAGGCCTGGGGCGCGCT
>CBIHRE010000578.1:0-3595 GCA_966212385.1 uncultured Akkermansia sp.
ACCTCGATACGATCGCGATCCTGCAAAAACTCACCGCTCGCCCCGCGGCGGATTACCTGCACCACGAGGACGTCTTCGACCTCGCCGGCCTCGCGCACCTGCTCGACGCCCACGCGGGCCGCGTGGCCGGGGTGCTCGCCGAGGTGCCGACCAACCCGCTCATCCAGACGCCCGACCTGCCCGCCTTGGCCAAGCTTTGCCGCAAGCGCGGCGTGATGCTCGTCGTCGACCCCACCATCGCCTCGTCCGCCAACCTCGACGTCCTCCCGCACGCCGACGTCGTGGTAAATTCGCTCACCAAATACACCGCCTCCGAAGGCGACGTCATCCTCGGCGCCGCAGCCGTCAACCCCGCATCGCCTTTCGCCGCCGAGCTGGCTCCCCGCCTTGCCGCGGCCGCCGCGACGCCCGCGGTTCATCCCCGCGACGTCGCCCGCCTCGCCGCGCAGATCGAGGCCACGCCCGCGCTGATCGCGCAGATCAACGCCGCCACCCCGCGCGTCGTGGAGTTCCTCCGCGCGCATCCGAAGGTCGCCGAGGTCCACTGGAGCGGCCACGCGAAATCCTCCGCCCACTACGCCGCGCTCGCGCGCACGCCCGACTCCGTCGGTTCGATGATCAGCTTCGTGCTCCGAGAAGACGTGCCGCTCGCCTCCTTCTACGATCGCCTCCGCATCGCCAAGGGCCCGAGCTTCGGCCTCAGCACCTCGCTCATCTGCCCCTTCATGTTTCTCGCGCATTACGACCTCGTGACCACGCCCGAGGGCCGCGCCTACCTGGAGAAAAACGGCATCAGCCCGAACCTGCTGCGCCTCAGCGTCGGCGCCGAATCCGCCGAGGAAATCATCGCCGCCCTCGCCGAGGCGCTGGCCTGAGCTCGATCCAGCCGGGAAGACTTCACCGCCCCGCTCACACCGGCGGCTGGGTGGATTTAGACTTCGGATTCCGGGGTGGGCAGTCGCGTCCCCGCGCCCGCTGCTTGGACGTCGAGCCACGGGCGGAGGGCCCCGCCCGTCCACCTTAAATCTGGAAGCAAGCAGCCATTGGTATCACACCGCCGTCTCGGTGAAGCGCGTCTCGCGGATCACCGTGATGCGGATCGTGCTCGGATACTGAAGCTCCTCCTCGATGCGCTGGCGCAGCGTCTTGCTGATCTCTCGCGCCTTCTCGTCGTTCACCTTGCTGGGGTTCACGATCACTCGCACCTCACGGCCCGCCTGGATCGCGAACGCCTGCTGCACGCCCTCGATCGACGCCGCCAGTTTCTCGAGACGATCAAGCCGCTGGATGTAGGTGTGCATCGATTCGGCGCGGGCGCCGGGCCGCACCGCGGAGATCGTGTCGGCGAGGATGACGAGGCCGGCGTAAACCGTCTCGGGCTTCACCTCCTCGTGGTGCGCCGCCACCGCGTTGACCACGATCGCGGTCTCGTTGTGGCGCTTCACGAAGTCGGCGCCGATCACCGCGTGGCTGCCCTCGTAATCGCCCTCGATCGCCTTGCCGATGTCGTGGAGCAGGCCCGCGCGCTTGGCGACGTTGGGATCGAGCCCGAGCTCGCTCGCCATGAGCGAGCAGAGGAAGCCCACCTCGACCGAGTGGTCGAGGACGTTCTGCGAATAGGAGAAACGGAACTTCAGCTTGCCGAGCACCTTGATGATCTCGGGGTGCAGGCCGTTGATGCCGAGGCGCTGCACGGCGTCCTCGCCGTCGCGCTGGAGGTTTACGTTCAGCTCGGCCGTGGCCGCCTTGACCGCCTCCTCGATGCTCGCCGGGTGGATGCGCCCGTCTTTCACGAGCGCGTCGAGCGCGGCGCGGGCCACCTCGCGGCGCACGGGATCAAAAGACGACACGAGCACCATCTGCGGCGACTCGTCGATCAGCAGCGTGACGCCCGTCGAGGCCTCGAATGCCTTTATGTTGCGGCCTTCGCGGCCGATGATGCGGCCCTTCATCTCCTCGTTGGGCAGCGAGACGATGGTGGCGGTCACGTCGTTGTTCGGACGCGAGGCCATCCGTTGCATCACGGTCACGAGGATGCGCTTCGCCTCGGCCTGAAGATCCTGCTCCGAGCGCTCGAGGATGTGCCGGCGCAGCGCGCGCAACTCGTCCTGGCACTCGATCTGCACCTCTTCCTTGAGCGCGCGGCGGATGTCCTCGGCGTCCATCTGCGAGACGCCCTCCAGCCGCTTGCGGAGAGATTTGGAAAGGGCCCGGATCGCGTCGCGCGCCTGACGGATGGCGCTGTCCTCGCGGTTTAGACGCTCCTCGCGCTGCTGCATCTGGTGGTCGAGCAGCGCCAGCGATTCCTCGTGCGAACGGATTTCACGGAGGCGCACGTCCATCTCGATCTCGCGTCGGTCGAGCTCGCGGTTCACGTCGGCCCGGCGCGTCACGAGCTCCTTCTCCACCTGCTGCTTGATCTCCTCGGCCGCGACCAAGGCCTCGCGCTTGGCCACCTCCAGCAGTTCCTGCGCCTGCTCGCGCGCCGCGCGTCGCGTCGCCAGCGTGCCCAGCCACACCGCGACGAAGCCCGCCGCGGCGCCAGTGAGCAGCACCGCCGCCCAAGGCCAATACGGCACCACCTCCTCCGTCGTTTGCGCGATGACGAGATAGTGGGGTGCGAAGCTGGCTACCATGAGCGGTCATGAGGGAAAGAGACGGAGAAAAATTCAACCCTACACTCTGCGCCCATTCCTGCGCCTCCCGCCCGAGCTTCGACGCGCCCTCAACTGTTCGGGAGGACCCGCGCTTGTCCTTCCCCCGCCCTTGCGCTTCCACCATCGTTCCCCGCCATGCTGAAGAACGGCCTGATCCACGCTTGGGAAACCCCCGAGCTCACCTCCCTCAACAAGCTGCCGCCCCGCGCCACTTTCGACAGCTTCGGCACTCCGCGCCAGGCCCTCGCCCGCGCCCGCGAAAAGTCCTCGTGGTTCCAATCGCTCGACGGCGAGTGGCAATTCCGCCTCGAGCGCAACCCTGCGGAGGCGCAGGCCTTTGCCGAGGGCCGTCCCTTCAACGACTCCGCCGCATGGGGCGCTATCCCCGTGCCCTCCAACTGGCAGATGCACGGCCACGGTCGCCCTCACTACACCAACGTCACGATGCCCTTCCGCGAGGAGCCGCCCTTCACGCCCGCGGAAAACCCGACCGGCGTCTACCGCCGCTTCTTCCGCATCCCCGCCGCCTGGTCCGGACGTCGCGTCGTCCTCCACTTCGGCGGCGCCGACTCCGTGCTCGCCGTCCACATCGACGGCGTCGCGGTCGGCCTTTCCAAAGACTCTCGCCTCCCCGCCGAGTTCGACATCACCCCGCTTGTCCACCCCGGGGGCGACCACGAACTCGTCGCCATCGTCGTCCAATACTCCGACGCCTCCGCGCTGGAGGACCAGGACATGTGGCGCCTTGGCGGCCTCCATCGCTCCGTCCACCTCTACGCCACGCCGCGGATCCACCTCGCCGACATCAAGACCACGCCGCACGTCGACCTCGCCGCGCACCGCGCAGAGCTCGAGGTTCTTGTGAAGGCCGGTTTCCCGCAAAATCTCCCCGTCCCCGGCACCAAAGTCTCCGTGCAACTCCTCGACCCGCGCGGCCG
>CBIHRE010000579.1:0-3592 GCA_966212385.1 uncultured Akkermansia sp.
TCGAGCCATCAGCGGGAATCACCCAAGTAGGATCAGTCCAAACAGTAAAGGTATCTCCGTTAAGAGCAGTAGTCGTGGAGTTAGAAAATACGACCGCAACAAAACGGTCGCCGGCAGAAATACCGTTGGTCAAATTCACTCCAGCAAAAGCTCCAGACAAAATTACGTTGGAGCCAGCGAGTGAGGCAGTCTTGCTGCCCAGCAGTGCATAGGAAATTCCCGAATCTCCATAAGAGGCGGCTGCGGCAAGATCCTCCCCAACTTGGAAAGAGATTTTGCTGAAATCTAGAGAGTTATTGATATCAACAAGGAAGAAACCTACGTCGCCTACAGCAATTTGAGGCGCATTAAGGAAGGCAACGCCATTGAGCGTAACTGTAGCTTTCGCAGCGATGCTGGACAGGGCGATGAGACCGAGAGTGGCAATTAATTTTTTCATGTATTTGGGATGTAAATTTTGAAGCTAAAATTCCCCTTAGAGCGTATAGGGAAGATTGGGAGTCCACTCAACCGAGGTATTACTGCCTCCAACCTTACGAATTACGATAGCTGCTCCGTGGGCAAGCACGGCACTATCTGCTGACTCCAAGGAGCCGTCTCCTTTATACCACCCCGCATTTAGGAAACCCGAGGTGCCATCATGGTAAAAGTAGCTTTGCGAGGACGAAGGATTGAGGCCCGTTGAAGGTGAATCGAACACAAGCACTTGATCGCCGGGACTGAAAACATCCGACGATGCCCGAATAGCTTGGCTAGTGTTCAAGCCAGAGTTAGCCAAAGTAATACTTGCAGGATAGGGGTTAAAGACCAAGTTGTCTTGATCGCCCCCGGCGCGTGAAATGATAGTAGTCGCAATTTTGCTAGCTGGAACAGCGCCGATATTAAGAATTTTGGCAACCGATCCCGTGCCATTACGATAGGTTAATGAAACTTCGGGCGATACAATCGTGTTATTTGCATCGCTAAGGCTACCGTCTGAATTATACCATCCTGCTCCCATGAAACCGGAAGAGCCATCGTGGTAAAAATATCCAGCGGAAGCAGCCAAGTTGATACCAACCGCTGCCGGATCGTTTAAGAAAACGAAAGCAGTCGGATCAAACACATCAGAAGAAGCAGGAAGGCCGCCGCCATTGGGAAGAAGAGTGGCCAAGGTCCAGAAGGGGCGAACTTCAAAGGTGTCGTTGGCCGCCGCTCCCAACGTAGACAAGTTTTCAGCGACGCTAATCGTGCTGCTGGTCGAGCCAGTTACAGTGAACCACTGTCCGGCCAACGAGCCAGAGGTGAATTTGATGTAGTTTGTTGTGGTCCCGAGACCTGAGACGGAAGCGCTGGGCGTTACGACACCAGAGCTGACCGACGAAACTTTGCCAACGTATACGGCAGCTCGAACCAGCGGAAGACCAATTTTTTGATCAGAGCCGGCGTTGACGGTGACCGATACGGCACCAACAGGCGCTGTAGTCACCGATTGCGCGAAGAGAGAGGTTGCGGACAGTCCGGCGGCCGCGATCAACGAAAGAAGAAGCGCGGAGCCCGAGCGAGGGGAGTGGGGCAGATTCATACGTTTTCCTTTGAACGGAGTCTGCAAGGGGGCGTCAAGATTCAAAACGGCACCTAAAAGTTAGCGTAAACCGGCCACGGGGAGAGGCAAAGTCGGCGCACGTAGATTTTAAGCCAGGTTTTTAAATTTTTAAGTCTCTTTGGAAAAGCATCTTAACATGTAAAAAGAATTCCCGATTTTTGCTGGGACAATAGCTGCCCTGGTGGCGCTGGGTATTTACCGGGGGCGAAGGTTCAAACTGTCAGAGTGCGAAAGATGGCCACGCGGGCCTAGCGCGGCTTCAGCGATGGCTGGTCTTGCAGGTGTGCCGGGCAGGCGGGTTAAGTTCCCCCATGGCTAATCGCTTTTACGGAATTTTTGACGAGGAGACTTGGGGAGGCTCCCGGCGGCCGGATTACCGCTCCTGTTTCCAGGTTGATCGCGACCGAGTGATTCACGCCCACGCTTTCCGCAAATTGCAGTCAAAGACGCAGGTTTTTCTCTCGGGAGAATACGACTTTTACCGCACGCGGCTCACCCATTCCATGGAGGTCGCGCAGATCGGGCGGTCGATTTGCACCTGGCTGCTCTCCCGCGGGGCGCCGCTCGAGGCCGATTTCTTCATCGACAGCGATCTCGTCGAGGCGGTGTGTCTCGCGCACGACTTGGGGCATCCGCCCTTCGGACACTCCGGCGAGCGCACCTTGCAGGAGCTGATGGCGGTGCATGGCGGCTTCGAGGGAAACGCCCAAACGCTGCACCTTATCGCGGAAACCATGTTCCAGAACGAGAGCGGCGTGAGAGGCATGCAGCCGACTCGGGCGCTCATGGACGGGGTGCTGAAATACAAGACGCTGTGTCGCGAATTTTCGGATACGCCGAAGAACCACTTCCTCTACGATCCGCAGGAGGTTTATCGTAACTTTGTCTTTGGTGGCGCCACACCTTCAGAGCCTCGGCCGGGGGAGGCGCTCAACCGCTATAAGAGCGTCGAGTGCCAGATCATGGATTGGGCGGACGATGCGGCTTACTCGCTCAACGACATCGTAGACGGCGTTCGCGCGGGATTTTTGACCATCGAGCGAATCGAGACTTGGGCGGCAGAGACGGGAGTCGATGCCGAGCGGCAGCATTGGCTGGACGCCTTGTTTGCGGCGGTTCGAGCGGATCGGTTGGAGGAGGAATTTTCTCAGAAAGTGGGCGCGTTCATCAAAGCCTGCCGCCTGAGGGAGCGAGCGGGGCCGAATCCCATGGGCGCGCGGACGAATCGGTATCGTTTCGAGCTGGTGGTCGCGGCGGAGGCGGAGCGGGAGGCGGCCTTCTACAAGCGGATGGCCAACGACATCATTTTCGAGAGCCCGCAGTTGCAGCAGATGGAGCACAAGGCGCGGAAGATCCTTTTCGACCTATGGGAGGCGGCTTGGCGCAACTACGTCGAGCCGGGGCCGAGGGGCTCGCGCGTGATCCGTTTGCTGCCGCCGCGTGTCGGACGCTTGATCGACGCGGCGGAGACCGAGGCGGCCAAGGCACGGCAGATCTGCGATTGGCTGGCGGGCCTGACGGACGGGATGATCGTTCGCACGTATCGGCGTTTGCATGACCCGGACTTCGGGTCGCTGCGGGATCTGAGCTAGGGCTCTCGGCGGCGGAGCGATGGCCGCAAAAAGGCGCAGAAGGCGCAAAAAATACCCACGATCCGGATCCGCGAGGTGGACGGTCGGTCTCTCCGTCCGTGGTTCGCTCTCCAGGCGGCGGGCACGTGCTCGTTCACCTTGGAACGCGGATGAAGAGGCTGACGAGGGCTGGGGCTCTTTCCTTTTTGCGGCCAACCAAATCCGGGCTTGCAGAGGGTGGCGCCAGTCGTTGCGCTCTTCCTTTTAACCAATTCCAACCATGCAAGAACTCGTCACCCTTGAGTGCACCGAAGCCAAAAAAGAGGGCAAGCCCACCTCCCGCTACCTGACCTTCCGCAACAAGAAGACCGTCACGGAGCGCATCGAAAAGAAGAAGTATAACCCCTTCCTCAAGCGCCACACGGTCCACAAGGAG
>CBIHRE010000580.1:0-3585 GCA_966212385.1 uncultured Akkermansia sp.
GCTCAATCCCTATTCCGCCCAGCCGGAGGGCACGGACGAGCGCTACTGCGCCTTTTCCGAATTTGATGAGCAGATGGATCCGGTGGAGATGGCGATCCTCCGCTACTTCCAAAAACAGGGGGTGGATTTTATGTCCGTGCCGGGGAGCGTGGTGTCCGTTCCCGCGAACGCCCAGGCGGTGATGACGACGCAGTGCCTGCCCCGGGCGCAGCGCCACAAATCCGTCATCTTCGTCCGGCAGACTCAGTCCAACCTGAAGAAAATCGAGAACATGATAGGGCTCTTCGGAAACGAGATCGTTATCGAGCGGGTGGAACCGAAGGAAAAGTAAGCCGCCCGAACCGGTTGTTTTCGGAGTCACCGAAGTTCCCGGCCACCGGGCCGGGGGAACCCGCTGGTGGCTGGCGGCCCTGCGCGAGCATCGCGGCGAAGGCGGATACCACGCCGTGGTCCGTTCCGGCGAAAGCCCGGACGGCGGACTTTCCGCCCGGGGCGCGCTCCGCTATTTCTTGGCCAGATCTTCCACCGTCGGCAGCGCGTAGATGATTTTGCCTTCCACGATTTCACGGAGGGCGATGTCCTCGTTGGCCAATCTTTCCAAGGAAACCACGAGAGGGCGGGCGCCGTTTTTCAGCTGCTTGACGCGTCGCGAGACCACGTTGATCAGCACATTGGGATCCTCGATGACACGGCGGGCGGCCTGAAGATAGTCGTCTCTCATATGTATGGGGATGGGCTGGTCGGCCGCGCGGGGCGGGCGGCTGACTTCCGCATTCTAAAAAAATCTCCTCTCCGGACGCGACCCCATACGCGCCAACGCACGACGCGCTCGGTCAATCGGTTGCCGGGCCACGCGCTTGGCCGATGCTTTAAAGGTGAAACGGCCCGGCGGGCGGCTCGCGGCTTGGTGCTTTTACGAAGGCTCTTTTGTTCGCCGGGGAACGACGAAGGTTGCGCGCGAGGCGGTCCGACCGCCTGCTTTACCCCCATGTCTCATCATTCGGACTCTTCGCACAAGGACGGGCACGAGGAGTTCTCGCTTCTCCTTTTCATGCTCACGGTCGCGGGCACGCTGACCGTCTTGTTCGCCGCGCTCCGCTTCGCCGCGCCCGGCATCTGGTCGGCCCAGTGGATCGCGCCCGCCTCGGGGTGGGTCGTGGCCTTCGCCTCGATATCCCTCGTGAATTGCTTTTTTGAATACTTCTTTCACCGCTACCTGCTGCACACGCCGGCGCTGCCCCTGGTGCGGCGCCTCTATCGCCAGCACACTTTGCACCATGGGCTGACCCACATCGTGAGGCGGCCGGCGCGCGATGGTCGCGCGATCCTCTGCGTGGAGAATAAAATCCCGATCGTGGAGCCGGAGCAGGGCGAGGCCTCCTTCTTCCCTTGGTATGCGCTCGGAGCCTTCGCCCTCTTGATGACCCCGCTTTTCGCGCTGCTCCAATGGGTGCTGCCGGCCTTTCCATGGTTTTTGGGCGGCTTCGCCGCTCTGGCCGTGTCGCTCGCCCTCTATGAGATTTTGCACGCGATCAATCACTGGCCGCTCGAAAAGTGGGCCCCCTTGCTGATGCATCCGACTTGGGGCCGTCTCTGGCGCCCGATCTACGGCTTCCATCTGCGCCATCACGCCGTCACGGACTGCAACGAATCGGTCTCCGGCTTTCTCGGGCTGCCGGTCGCCGACTGGGTCTTTCGGACCTGCATCATTCCGCGCACCGTTTACGTCGACGGAGAGCCGGCCTCCGCGGAAATGTTTCGACGGCCCCGCCCGCTCGCGCCGATCGCGTGGCTCGACGAGAGGGCGCGACGCGCCGTGGCAATGCGCCGCGCGCGCGCCAATCCCGAGCCTATCGAGGACGTGGCCCGGTTCGACGAGCCCGAGCGGTCCCTTGCCGGCCGTGTCGGCGACGGGCAAGATCGCACGGCATCGAGAAACTGAGTTTGCCACGGCCTGCGCCAAGACGGCTTGGCGCGGGACGCGGGCGCATCGCCCACGCCTTAGATGATAGGCGGGCCCGATGGCCCGGAGGACTGGATGGCCGGAGCAGCAGAATGATTCAGGGCGGGCGAGCTTGTCTCTAGCGGAAGCGCTGCTTGGTAAATTTTGTCGATGGCGCCGATCCAGAGGCAGAGGAGCAGGCCCAAGACGAAGGTGGCGGTGAACACGCTTATTTGCAGGATATCGCCACCCCCGCAGTGTTTGACGATGTCGGCCGGCAGGCGCATGAACATCAGGAGCGGAAGGCAAAAGATACCGGTTGCCTTGGCGATCGGGGTGCTGCGTGAACGAAAACCGCGCCGCACCACGACGAGAAAATAGGGCAGGGCAATTCCGCACCAGAACAGGACCATAACCAAAAGCAGAGAGAATTGGATACGATCGGCGCGGCGGAGCCAGGCGTGGACCAGGATCAAGGGCAGCGGAGCCCACATCACCGCGACAAAGGCCCGCCAGATTTTGCGGGCGGCGCGATCATAGGCTTCGTCGGAGGAGAGGGGCATGGGCGTTCGCATTAATGGCGCTGCGGAACGAAGAGGGGTGGAATATACTTGGAGTTTGGCGGGGAAGAGGACGGGCGTGATGTCAAATCTCCGATAAGGTAGGCGAGATCCGTCATCTGGAGGAGTTTTGTATAGGCGGCATCGAGCCCTATGAACCCATCCGGCGCGACGAAAAGCTCGGGGTAGGGCTCCTGTGCGACCGTCTCACGAGCAAGGACCAGCAGATCCTCCATTCGTGAGATGCGCCAGCGCTCTCCACCGGCTGCCAATTCAGTTAGCTCCGGCCAACTGCCTGCACACGTTTCGCGCGACGACCTCGCCTCCGCCGGCCGCCTCGCATTGGTCGAGTCTTTCGCCAAGGCGAGCGGCGACGTGCGCGCCTACTGCTACGTGCGCGTGCGCGGCGCCATGCTGGACGAACTCCGCCGCCTCGACCCCGTTGGCCGAGGCGCCCGGGCACGGTCTCGGGCCCTCGCATCCATGCGGACAACCTTGGCCGCTGAGCTGGGTCGTGAGCCCACCACGGTGGAAATCGCCGCCAAGCTCGGATGGTCCGTCTCCCGGGTCGGCCAAGTGGAGACCGACGGTGCCGGTCCCGTCTCGCTCGACTTCGAGGGCGAGGACGGCCGCTCCGTGGTCGAGACCTTGGTGGACGAGACGGCCGCGCGCCCCGGCGACGAGGCCGAGGCGGGCGATCTGCGATCTGCGCTTGTCGCTGCGCTCGGACGCTTGACGTCCGGGCAGGCTATTGCCGTGCGCATCTACTTCATGGAGGATGGCACGCTCGACGACATCGCCGACAAGCTCGGTGTGTCTCGCGAGCGCGCCCGCCAACTCCGCGACGCCGGCGTCCGCCGCCTGCGCGAGGATTTTTCCGTCCTCGCTGTCTGGCAGGGGCTCATCGCCGCCTGAAACTGGACACACTTGGCCCGGGTCTTAAACGGACCCGGGCTTTCTCGCTCTTCTGCATCCGCTGCCGGCCGGACCGAAAACCGCCGCGCCCGCGAGTTGGAGGCCGGCGGTATGCCCTCGCGACGCAGATCGCGCGCTTCGGTCTCGCGAGCGTGGTCGGCGAGATTC
>CBIHRE010000581.1:0-3581 GCA_966212385.1 uncultured Akkermansia sp.
TGCGGATGGTCATGCCGGCATCGACGAGCCTGATGCGCCGGCCCGACGGGGAAAAGCAAACTCGGGCCGGGCCGAGGCAGGCTCGAGGCTCCCGACGCGGGCGGAGCCTCCCGTGGGTTAAGGTTAACCGGGTCCGCCTCTGGACGGCATGGAGGCGAGCGGGGAAAAGCGGTCCGCTTTACCCCAGCCTGTCCGGGCCTGTCGTTGGTTTCGGGATCGGAGAGGCACCGTTTCGTCCAGATACCCAACCCCAATTATCCCATGTCCTCGTCCACTCCGGCGCGGGTGACCTTGCGGGACATCGCCCTGCGGCTGCGACTTTCGTCGATGACGGTGTCGCGAGCCCTGCGCGATGATCCTCGGATCACGCCCGCCCGTCGCGAACTGATCCGGAAGACCGCGGAGGAACTCAATTACAAGCCCGACGCGATGGCGGTGGCCTTGCGCGGGCGGGGCGCATCCCGGCCCAAGGGTATCCAGGCGGAGCTGGCCTGGCTCAACCACTGGAAGGAGCCCGCGCGGCTTTATGGTTATCGGGAGTTCGCGCTGATGTGGGCGGGCGCCCGGGCGACGGCGGAGAAGAACGGGTATCGGCTGCGGGAGTTTGTCGTGGACGGGCGGCTGTCGTTCACGCGTTTCGATTCGATCCTGCGCAGCCGCGGCATCCAAGGGATTTTGGTGCCGCCGCACGGCGGCGCGGCGATCACCGAGCCGGACCAGGCGAGCCTCGACTGGGCGCGCTACGCGGTCGTGCGCATCGGCTACTCGGTGCGCCGGCTGCCGGCCGAGATCGTGGTGGGCAACCACCTCCAAGGCACGCTCATGGCGCTCTCGCGGATCGCGGCGAAGGGTTACCAGCGCGTCGGCTACGTTTGCATGGTGGATCCGTCGGCTTTCAGTCGCGCGGGGTTTCTGACCTTTCAGGTCGATTTGCCGGAGACGCGGCGCGTGCCGCTGTTGATGCTTCCGCATGGGGAGCGCGAGAGCCGGCTGCGGATGTTGCAGACGTGGCTGGGCGCCCACCGTCCGGACGCGATTCTCACCGAGGTGGGCGATCTGCACGAGCTGCTCGCCGCGCTCGGCGTGCGCGTGCCGGAGGACATCGGGCTGGCCTCGACCAGCTGCCTCGACGGTCCGGCAGAGGCCGGCATCGACCAGCATTCCGAACTGATCGGGCAGACCGCGGTGGAGACGCTGATCCGCCTGATCCACACGCACCATTTCGGCCTGCCCGAGCGACATCGTGAGGTGTTGGTGCAGGGCACCTGGCGCGAGGGTGCGTCGCTGCCTGAGCGGGTGCGTGTTAACGATAATTCGGCGCCGGGGTAGCGCGGGGAGCCGGGAGTGCGTATCCAAAACGCGGTTACCCCGTTTCTCCCCGGATTTTTTCCCGGAGGCGTCCGGGGCGAAGAAACTCCCCCTGAACCCCGAAACACATGAACCACCTCAGACAGAAACTGGCCGGCCTCTGCGCCGCCTTGATGCTCACCGCGGCCGGCGGCCTGCACGCCGCGATCCCGGCCAACGGCGGCTACCAACTGGTCAACCGCGCGACCGGACTGGCCCTCGACAACTACAGTCTGGCGACAAACGGCGATCCCGTGCGCCAGTATCCCGAGACGCTCCACATGCCCCAGCAGTGGCTGCTGTCCACGGTCGGCGGCTACTGGAAGCTGCAATGCCAGCAGAACAACAAGTTCCTCGACAGCATCGGCCGGACGGCCGACGGCAGCGTCTGCGGCCAGTGGGACGGCGGCGGCAGCATCAACCAGCAATGGACGATCCAGGACCTCGGCACCGGATACTACCGGATCGTGAACCGCGCCAACGGCAAGGCGCTCGACACCGGCGGGCTCACCGCGACCGGCTCAGACCTCCAATTTTGGTATGTGAACAACAGCACCAATCAGCAGTGGTCCTTCGTGCCCGCAGGCGCGACCTTCTGGTCGGAGCGCTCCTACACCGGCACCAAGTCGCAGCGTTTCGGCGTCGGCTCCTACAATACCGCCCAGATGGTCGCGAAGGGCCTGGCCGACAACACGGTCGACTCGATGCGCCTCTGGTGGCCGGGCTACTCGGCGCTTTGCTACAATTCGGGCGACCTGACCGGCACGCCGGTGATCTTCACCGACAACCACCAGACCATGTCCGGCATCGCCGGCGTCATGTCGTCCGTGAAGATCCAGGCGGGCTATCCCGCCGGCGTCACCTATCGCACGGCCAGCGGAGGCCTGGAGGAGTTCCAGGCGGGCTATCTTTTCGGCCAGTGGATCTTCATGCATCGCGGCGATTGGTGCCAGTTGAAGTCCAGCGGAGCGTCGAAATACACGGTGCGCTTCGAGACCGAATACTGGGTGAAGTCGGGCGTCATCAACTTCCCGCTCGTCGAGGTCTTGTCGGGGACAAATGTCCTCTACTCCAGCAACGGCGGCAGCGATCCGGGCACCTGCACCGGCACCGCGCTGCCGTGGGAGCAATACTACAACCTCAACGGCGAAGTGCGCTGGACCAACGTCGAAGGCGGCTGCGCGATCAACCTCGCCATCCGCGACGGCGGTCCGTGAGGCGCGCATCGTCGCCCGATCCTCGGTAACGCCTCGGCCTGCGGGTCTTCCGATCCGCGGGCTGTCGCGGCGAAGGACGGTCGCGTCGCTGGCGCACCTAGCCGTCTCACGCACGCAACCCCTGTTTCACCATGTGCCCCACCCTCCTTCGTCTTCGTGCCGTATTGCTGTCGCGTGTGTGTTTGCCGGCCCGGCTCGGCCCCTGCGCCACGACCGCGGCATCCGGCGCGTCATTTTCCGCAACCCCGCGCGGGGCGGGGCCCGCGGTCGTCAACCTGGTGCTCAGCGCCGACAGACGCCATGTCGCCTACGCGGTGCCCGAAGGGGATCGCAAGCGCGTCTATTTCGACGGCCGCCCGGCCGGTCCGGATTTCGAGGGCGTGTTTGTGGGCGCGATGTTCGCGCTCGACGCCGGCGGCGGGCGGATGGCGTATCCGGTCGTGAAAGAAGACAGGCCCTGCACCACCTGCGGGCCGCAGGGAAAATGGCGCGTGGTGGTCGACGGGCAGGCGGGCCCGGTCTACGATAAGATTTCCCGCGTCGAGCTCAGCGCCGACGGGAAACATTTCGCCTACGGGGCGATCACGCGGCTCGAGGACACGGATGCGTGGAACCTGGTCGTCGACGGTCGGGAGACGCCCTTGCCCTATGAGGCGCTGTCTCACCAGTCCCCTCGTTACGCGCCCGACGGGCGTCTCGTGCTTGTGGCGAAGAAGGGCGAGAAGACGGTCGTCGTGGTCGATGGTCGCGAGGACGTGGCCTACGACAAGGTGGCGACGCCGATGCCGGTTTTCGGCCCCGGAGGAAAGGATATCGCGTATGTGGCGAGGAACTACGGCGAGCCGGAACACGTCGTGCTCAACGGCAAGGCCGGGCCTGGCTTCGAGGAGGTTCCGCCCGCCTCGCTTCTTTTCAGCGCCGCGGGCGGGCGCTTCGCCTACGGCGGACGACGCGAGAACGGGAAGTGGTGCGTGGTCGCGGATGGCGTGGAGCAGGCCGAATACGACCAAGTGGACC
>CBIHRE010000582.1:0-3562 GCA_966212385.1 uncultured Akkermansia sp.
GTGCGGCGGAGTCGATCTTCGGGGGCGCCGGGGCGCGTGGCGGTGGCGGCGAGGAGTTGGGCGAGGTGCTGGGCCGGGAGGAGGGTGAGCAGGGCGCGGAGGCGGGCGGAGCGTTCGAGGAACTCGGGGTGTGAGGCGTTTTCCGGGAGTGGCGGGAGAGCGAGGTAGGCGGCGAGGGCCTCGGCGGCGTCGGACGGGGACAGACGGGCGGGGTGCAGAAGAGCGGAGAGATCGGCGGCGGAGAGCGCCGGTGCGGAGTAGGGCGCGGCGGAGGGGCGGACGGAGCCGGGCGGGTGTTGATAGACGGCGACGCCGAGGGAGAGGACTGTGAGGGCGCCGGCGGTGAGCGCGGCGATTTTGGCTGTGCCCATGATGGTGCCGGTGGCGAAGGTTCCGGTGGTGACGCCGGCGGTAACGGCTGTGGTGGAGAAGGTGGCTGCCGCGGCGGCGAGCGATACGGAGGTGACGCTGGTGGCGAGGCCGGCGGGCGTGGCGGCGAGCGCGGGCTGGACGAGGGCGAGAGCGAGGGCGGAGGCGGTGGAAACGAGGCCGCGGCGGGCGAGGGCGGAGCGGAGTTTTTCGAGCGCGCGGTTGGTGCGAACACGGGCGGCGTCCTCGGAGACGGAGAGGGCGGTGGCGACGTCGGCGTAGGAGCGGTTTTCGAAGAAGCGGAGCAGGACGGCGGCGCGGTCGCGTTCGCCGAGGGTTTGGAGCGCGTCGTCGACGAGCGGGCGGAGGCGTTCCCAGTCGGCGGCGGCTTCGGGCGTGGAGCCGGCTTCGTCCGCGTTCATGGCGAAGGCGGCTTGCTCGCGCGCGAGGCGGCGCAGCTCCGTGCGACGCTGATGCGAGGCGGTGTAGCGCACGGTGGTGTGGAGCCAGGCGACGAGCAGGGGGCGGCGGGAAAGCGCGGCGGCCTGGCGCGCGACTTCGGTGAAGACGAGTTGCGCGACCTCCTCGGCGCGGTGCGGGTCGCCGCCCGTTTGGCGGAGGGCGGCATGGTAGACGAGGCCGAGGTGGCGGCGCACGAGCTCGGCGAAGGCGTCCTGCGAGCCTTCGGAGGCGTAGAGGCGGAGGAGCTCGGCGTCATCTTTCATGGGGCGTCCATGGAGTTATGGCCGCCGGCGGCGGAACCGAACATGGAAATTGATCCTGTGGGAATTGGGCTGAGTCGGGTGCGATTTTCAGAACTGTGCGCTTGCGGCTCGTTCGGGCGGGGCCTCCGCTTCGGAGAACCCCATGAAAATGCCCCGTTTGCGGTTTTCTGCTCATGCGTCGTCTCTGCTTCTCGCGCTGATGCTGGCCGGCGGCGCGCCGTTGCCCGGCGCCACATCGGTTTTTCCCTTCGCGTCGGTGACGGAAGGGTGGCGCGAGGCGAATTCGCCGCAGTTGGCGGCGGTGGCCGAGGCGGTGCGGACTTTGTTTATCACGGGTGATGCGGAGGCTTTCGCGTCCGCGCTCACGGTCGCGGAGTCCGACCAGCGCGCGGTCCTTCGCGAAGGCAACCGGGCCGGCATCGCGACGGGCGCCCCTTTGCCCGATGACTGGGCCCAAGCGAGGGATCGCGACAGGGCGCGGCTGCTGGGCAACGCCCGCCATCTGCTCGCGCGGGCGGCGGAGCGGGGCGTCGATTTCTCCCGCGTCGAGCTGAGCGCGCGCGTGCAACCGGTGCGCGGTCGCTCCGGGACCGGAACGCAGATGCTGGCGGAAAACGAGTTTCTCGAGACGGCCAACGTGCTCGTGGTCACGCTGACGGCCACGGCGCGCGAGGGGGACGCGGAGGCGAAGCGTTTCGCGGGGGACTATGGCGTGGCGCTCGACGAGGTCGTCTCCTACCCGGCCGGTTTGCGCTGCGAGGGCGGCGTGCGTTGGTTGGCGCTGCCGGAGCAGCTCATGGACGAGGCGCTACGGGCGGAGACCGTCCTCCTCCTGAAAGCTGCGGAGAGCCATGGCAACGGCGGCCTGAGCGCGGAGGAAGACCCTGCGCTGGCCAAGCTGGGCGAGTCGCTCGCGCGGGTCCTGCGGGAGCGCGATCCGGCGGTGTTGCTGGCGGATCACGAGGCGGTGTTCGACGCCATTTGGGCGCGGGCGAAGCGGAACGCGCCTCCGGGGGCTTTGCCCTCGGACGAAGAAGGACGGCGGATGTGGCGGGCGGAAGGGGAAAAGGAAATGGCCGCCGTGCGGGAACTGTTGGCCGCCACGGACCGCTTGAAAATCGATTTTTCCCGGGTGGATCTTCGCGTCGCGGAAGTCCGGGGGCAACGTCGCGCGCGTCTCGTCGGCACGGGTGATCCGGATGGGCTGAGAGGCTACGATATGCGGGTGGTTTTGCGCGTTTCGGCCAAGACGGACGAGCCATCCGCCGCCGCGCCCGCCGGCGACTACGTTTTGGCGGCGAAGGATGCCTCGCGCGTGAACGGGCGGTGGTCCGGGTTGAGGGAGCTGCGCTGGGAATCGTTTCCGGCGGGCGCGACGGACAGCGCGACGAAGGCGGCGATGGAGTTTGAAAACCATGTCGTCAGCACGGGCACCTTGCCGGTCGGCATGGCGGCGCCTGACGCGGCGTTTGTGCGCATCGCGGACGGCGCCGCGGGCAGGCTCGCCGAGCTGCGCGGGAAGATCGTCATCCTCGATTTTTGGGCGACCGACTGCGGCCCCTGCCAGCCGGCGATGGCGGAAATGCAGACCTACGCGGCGAAGCATCCCGCCTGGGGAGATCGTGTGGCGGTCGTTTCGCTCAGCATCGACGACAAGCTGGCGGTCGCGAAGACGCATCTCGAACGAAAGGGGTGGACCCAGTCGCTCAATCTGTGGGCGGGCGAAGGCGGATGGAAATCCGCCGCGGCGCAGGCCTATCGCGTGAGCGGCATCCCGACGAGCTACGTGATCGACGCGAACGGCGTGATCGTCGCGGCGGGGCATCCGGCCAGCCTAGGCGCGCCCGAGGTGGTGGACCGCCTGCTTCGCGGGAAGTGAGGCGGAGGCCGTCGTGCGCGCCGCGTCGAGGCGCGATGGCGGGGGAAAGGAAGCGGCGGCGCCGCGGCCGGATCAGGGAGCGGGCGTGGCGAGGAGGGCGGCGGCCTGCTCGGGGCTGAGGGCGTCGGATTTTTCGAGCCAGGCCTTCGCGGCCGGGCGGTCTTTGGCGAGCCAGTCGCGGAGATGGGCGGTGACGTGGCCGATGCGCAGAGCGGGATCCTTGAGCTGCGAATAAAGATCGGCGACCTCGGCGCGAGGAGCGGATTCCGCGCCCGAGGTGGCGAGGGCTTTGAGATAAAAGTCGCGCGATGCGGGGACGGTCACTTGTTCGGCCCAGCGGAGAGCCGCGACGGGATCCCGACGCGACCACGCGTAGAAAATCCCCGAGTGGCCGGCGTAGGCAGGGAGGCCGGCGGCTTCGTTTTGGGAGATGCTCCAGAGATGGGCGGCGCCGGGATCGGTCTTGGCCCATGCTTCGGCGATGGCGTAGCGGGCGGCTTTTTTGGTCTTGGGGTCTTGCAGGGACTGAAATTCGGCGGCGGCCGTGGCGGGTTCGGTCAGCGCAAAGGCGGCGATCCGCTCGCCGGAG
>CBIHRE010000583.1:0-3549 GCA_966212385.1 uncultured Akkermansia sp.
GTTGATTCGTTCTCGTTCTCTTACTCTTTCTCGTTCTCCCGCCGCCGGCGGACCACGAACGACCCGGCGCGAGAACGAGGAACAAGTAAGAGAACGAGAACGATGCGGGGGCCTTACGTCGGCGGGATCGGCGGGGAGCTGTCCTCGCGCAGGCCGAGGGCGCCGTCCGGGCGGTGTTCGATCTTGAAGTGGCGGGCGTGGACGTTGCGCAGGCTACCGCGGTGCGCGATGGTGAGGTAGGTCAGGCCGGGCAGGGCGGCGCGGAGCTTGTGGTAGAAGGCGAGCTCGGCGTTCTCGTCGATCGCGGCGGTGGCCTCGTCGAGGAAGAGCCAGGCCGGGCGTTGGAGGAAGACGCGGGCGAGGGCGAGGCGTTGTTGTTCGCCGCCGGAGAGGCTTTGGGCCCAGTGCGCGGACTCGTCGAGGCGGGGGGAAAGCGGGGCGAGCTCGACGAGCGCGAGGGCCTTGACGAGGTCGGCGTCGGCGTAGGTTTCCGGCGGACGTGGATAGGCGAGGGCGGCGCGCAGGGTGCCGATGGGCAGATAGGGCTTCTGCGGCATGACCATGACGTCGAAGGGACGCGGCTGGAGGATGTGGCCACGTTCGTAGGGCCAGAGGCCGACGAGGGCGCGCAGGATGGTGCTTTTGCCGCTGCCGGAGGGGCCAGTGATGAGGACGGAGTCGCCGGGCGAGACGGCGAAGCTGAAGGGGGCGAGGAGGAGGCGGCCGTCGGGCCGGTAGAGGGCGAGCTCGTCCACATGGAGGACGTCGTCGCGTCTGCCGCCGGCGTAGACCTCGCGTTGCGCGGCGCGGAGGCGGCGGGAGTGCTCGATGCCGCGCTGGAAGCCGTCGAGGCGCTGGGTGATGGCCCACCACTGGGCGATGGTCTCGTAGGAGTTGATGAAGAAATCGAGGTGGCTCTTGGCGGTGGTGAAGGCGCCTTTGAGCTGCGTGATCTGCCCGAGGGTGATGGCGCCGGCGAAGAAGCGCGGAGCGGAGAGCAGCAAGGGAACGACGTCGGAGAGGTGAAAGTAGACGGATTTGAAGGCGTTGAGGTGGATGCGGCGGATGAGCGTGGCGTTGAAGTTGCCGACGATGCGGGAGAAACTCGCGCCGAGGCTGCGGCGTTCGGCGGGCTCGCCGTCGGCGAGGGCGGTGCTCTCGGCGTTTTCGCGCAGGCGGACGAGGCCGAAACGGAAGTCAGCCTCGAGTTTTTGCATCTCGTATTGGAGCCCGATGATCGGACGTCCGACGCGGCCGACGAGCCACATGCCGAGGAAGGAGTAGGCGAGGCAGATCCAGACGAGATGTCCGGGCACGGAGGCGATAAGCGTGGTGAAGGTGACGTAGCCGTCCCAGAACGTCGAAACGAGCGGGGTGAGCCACGCGAGATGTTCGGGGAGCGCCGGGAAGGGATAGGTGGGCGGCGCGGTCCGTGGATCGCCGGAGGAGAGTCCCCACAGGATAAAGATGAAGGCGCCGAGGCCGACGACGGCGCCGAAGAGCTGTTTGGCGAGGTCGAGGGTGGTGAAGACGAAGGCGCGGATGTCCTCGCTGATGCGTTGGTCGGGATTGTCGCCCTCGTGGCCGTCGAGTTGGCCGAGGTAATGGGCGCGGTCGCCGAGCCAGTCGTGGAGGAAGCGGTCGGTCATCCAGCGCCGCCAGCGGATCTTGAGGGAGGAGAAGAGATAGTCCTCGGCGAGCCAGAAGCTGACCGAGAAGAAGAGCAGCCCCAGCATGGCGACGCCGAGGTTGACGAAGAAGGCGTAGTCCTGGCGCTGGATGGTGTCGAAAAAGTCGCGGCCCCAGTAGTTCAGGCGGACGGCGATCCAGTTCTGCGCGAGCGTGAGGAGAACGACCGAGCCGAGAAGGATGCGGGCGGGCCAGCGCTCCTCGGAGCGCCAGAAGGGGAGGGCGAGCGCGAGGAAGAGGCGGAATTTGGAAAGCAGCGAGCTGGGGCGAAGCACGAGGACGTGCCCCGAGAGCAACCGGACGGGCGGGGCCGGGCAAGGTCGGACGGGGCGGCCGACGGAGGTTTATCGGCACAAGGCGGGCGTGGGTTGAACGCCGGCCGAGGGCGCCGGGCGCGGGACCGCATTCCAGCGGCGATGGGCCTCAGGCCGCCAAGGTATGGCCGTATGTGTTTTGGGGGGGCCGCGGGGGGCCCGCCGCGGGTTTGAGCGGCTCGCACGGGGCGGGCGCCGGGCCGCGCCCGCCCACCGCGAAAGACCCTGGCCTTACACGCGCCAGCTTTGGAGGACCTGGAGGTAGTTGGCGCGTTCGTGGGCCTCGGCGTTGGGGCAGTGGGCGAGGCTGAGGCGGGTGTGCGGGGAAACGATGGCGAGCCAGCGCAGGCGCTGGAGCAATTCGGTGGAGTCGGAGAGGCGGAGGTGCGGGTGGGCCTCGAGTTCCTGGAGATCGAAGTCGGGCTGGTAGAAGCGGTTGAAAAGCACCGCGCCTTTCGCGCCGGCCTGCTCGACTTGGCGGAGGAAATTGGCGGGCGCGGTGTGCCAGGGGGAGATTTTCACCGAGACGGGAATGGTCACCGACTCGACGACCTGGCGGACGATGAAGACCTGCTCCGCCTCGACCTCGGCGGCCTCGACGTTGGCGTCGGTGGCGAGGGCGTAGAGGTTGAGTTCGAGGGCGTCGGCGCCGGCTTCGGCGAGGCGTTTGGCGTGGTCCATCCAAGCGCCCGGACGGTGGGCGTTGAGCGAGGCGACGACGGGAATCTGGAGCGTGGCCTTCAGGCGCGTGAGCTGGCGCAGGTAAAGGTCGGGCGTGAGCGCGTAGTCGTCGTAGTGCGGGAAGTAGTCGAGGGCCTCGGGGTTGCTCTCGGCGATGCCGTCGATGAGGCGGAGACGGGCGTTTTCCTCGAACTCGACCTGCTCGGCGAAGAGCGAGTGCATGACGAGCGCGGAGGCGCCGGCGTCTTGCAGGCGGCGGCAGGCGTCGAGGCTGTCGCAGCAGGGAGAGGCGCCGATGACGAGGGGGTTACGCAGGCGGAGGCCGAGGTAGTCGGTGGAGAGGTCCATGGTGGTATCAGAGCGGCAGAACGACAGCGGACAGAGCGGCGGAGGGCGTGATCGTTCTCTTACTCGTAATCGTTCTCGTTCTCGAAACGCTGGCGCTCGGATTACGCCTGCGGCGGGAGAACGAGAAAGAGTAAGAGAACGAGAACGATTGAGTTCAGATCGTGGCGGGCGGGTTGGCGGGGGCCGCCGGCGTGGCGAGGTGTTTGTAGAGTTCGTAACGCGTCTTGAGCGCGGCCTGGCCGGCGGCGGCGAATTCCTCGGCTTTGCGCGGGGCCATGGCGGCGAGCATGCCGAAGCGCGTCTCGCCGGCGGTGAACTTTGCCAGCTCGGTCTTGGGCGCGGCGGAGTCGAGGACGAGGGCGGGCTCGCCCTTCTCGACGCGACGCGGGTCGTTGCGGAAGAGCGGCCAGTAGCCGGTGTCGACCGCGAGCTTCTGCTGGTCGAGGCCGCGGGCGTGGTTGTAGCCGTGGGCGATGCAGTGGCTGTAGGCGATGATCAGCGATGGGCCGTCGTAGGC
>CBIHRE010000584.1:0-3543 GCA_966212385.1 uncultured Akkermansia sp.
TAGCCGGCCGTTGTTCTGGTCGAAGACGAGGCCGCCGACGAGCTGGGTGCCGTCGAGGACGTTGGTGTTGTTGGCCAAATGGAGCTGCCCGGCGCCGGTGGTGGCGATGCTGCCGCCGACGACGGTGCCGCCGTTGAGCGTGAGCGAGGTGGGCGCGAGGACGCCGCCGGAGAGCTTGAGCGTGCCGGCGCCGACGGTGACGGAGCCCGCGGTCAGCGTGCCTCCGGCGAGATCGTAGACGCCGCCGGAGATCGTGAGCGCGCCGGTGATGCGGACGTCGCTGGCGGCGCCGAACTGGTAGACGGTGGAGAGCCCGGAGGAGACGGAGAGGCTGTTGACCTCGAGGAAATCGTAGCTCGAGCCGCCGAAGGTGAAGGGCGTGTAGACGGAGACCGTGGCGGCGTTGGACCCGCCGACCGCGACGGTGACATCGAAGAGGTCCGTGCCGTTGTTCGGGAACGCGGTTTGCACCGGGGTGTTCGCCCAGCGCGTGACGTCGAACCAGGTGCCGCTGGTGGTGCCGACCCACGACGAGGCGACGGTGGCGGCGGAGGTTGAGGAGGCGGAGGAAAGCGCGGCGAGAAGAACGAAAGCGGCGGGCGCGGCCCGGCGGCGGATGGAGCGGTGCGACGAAAGGCGGAAGGCGAAGCGGGGCGGCATCCCCTACTCTATCCGAGGCGGCGCGCGGCGGGTATTCCACCAAGGAGGGGCCCTCTTTGGTGGTATGAAGTCGACGACGGCGCGAAACGAAAAGCCCGGGAGCGCGTTTTGCGCTCCCGGGCGGTCAGGCAAGGTCGAGCCGATATCGAGCCACGAAGATCGGCAGGATCAGAACGCGAGGGTGCCGGCCTCGTCGGCGACGGAGGAGCCGCCAGGCGTGACGGTAACGGTGATCGAGCCGGCGGAGGGCTGGAGCGCGACGGTGTAGGCCGCGCCGGGCTTGAGGCCGGTCACGTAGTGGTGCCCGGTGGTGTCGGGCACCGTGTAGGTGAGCGAGGCGAAGGGCGTCGCGAGGTCGCGGGCGAACATCACCACGGTGTCGAGCACGAGCGCGCCTTCGTAGGGCGTGCCGGCGGACGCAACGACCACCGCGGCGGGATCTGCCGCCGGCGCGGCGGCGGTCGCCGCCTGCAGGACGTGGAGGAAACGCGCGGAGGCGGGCAGGCCGGGAGCCTCGACCTCGACGCGGCCGAGCACGTTGTCGAGTTCGGCGACGTTGGTGAGCAGGCCGGCGGCGGGCATCCATTTCACCGAGGCGCCGACCGGGAGCAGCGTGGTGAGGTGCAGGCGCTGGCCCTTCGGAGTGACGGCGGTGGCGCGCGTGCCGCCGGGAGTGACGGCGAAGCTCGGCGCGGCGGTGAGGTTCAGGTTGAAGCGCTTGAAGAGCCCGGTGTGGACGGAGTCGGCGCGGTCATAGACGACGATGTGGTCGTTGCGCAGGTGGACAAGGGTCCGGCTGGCGTGGGTGATGTCGAGCATCGCGTTGGCGGGCGTCCACACGCTGGGGCGGTTGTAGAGCTTGGTCAGGTCGCTCTGCACGCAGACGTAGCCGGGGCGCACGCTGAAGACGGAGCTCGGGTCGCCCTGGCTGAGGCCGTTGTTCCAGCCGCTGCCGTTCGGGAAATAATTCACCTCGAAATAATTCAGGTTGGGCGTGCCGGCGGAGCACCAGTTTTTGAGCGCGAGGGTGTTGTGCCAGAGCGTGCTCTGGCCGTTGCCGAAGTTGTCGTAGTTGCTCAGCTCCTTGGTCAGCCACTCGCCGTCGCGCCAGAGCTCGAACTGGCCGGCGTCGTTGTTGACGTGGTTGATGCTGGCGGGCGCGGCGCGGTAGCTGAAGAGCGAGCCGCTGGCGGACCAATCGGAGCGGACCACGAGGCGGGCCTGCGGGGCGTCGACAAAGGCGGTGGCGTAGCCGAGGCGCGGATCGACCGGCGCGGGCGCGGCGGGATCGAAGAGGAGGAAGTAGAGGATGGATTCGGAGGTGTTCCAGGGATTCGCCACGCGCTGGAGCAGGCCGGCCTGGCCGCCGTTGATCGCGTGGGTGGCGAACCAGCGGGCGGTGTTGAGCATCGAGGGGTCGCCCTGTTTCTCACGCAGGAGCGCGAGGAGCGCGTAGCCCTGCATGAACTGGTTGGTCACGAAGGTGCGCAGGATGTCGCCGTAACAGGACATCTGATACACGGGCCCGAGGTAGGTGGCGCCGGCGGGGACGAAGGGCGTGTTGACCATCTGGGCGATGAACCCTTCGGCGAAGCGATCCCAGACCGGGGCGCGGAGCAAGGCGCCCTGCGGCCCGAGCACGGCGGGGTCGGTGTAGCCAGCGGTCTGGAGCGAGAGGAGCTCGCCGAGGACGTAGGCGTAGGAGTGGCCGTAGAGGTTGCCCTCGACGGGCAGGCCGCCGCTGGAGAGGCCGACATTCGCGGTGGCGGGCAGGCCGTAGGCGGAGCGGACCGAGGCGGCGTCGCCGTAGAGCGCGAACTGCTGGTAGAGCCAGGCGCCGGTGGCGTCGGGCAGGTAGCTGCGCAGGGTGTTGCCGAGCGCGCCGGCGGGCAGGGTCGGATCGACGGGCGCGTCGTCAGCCGCGTCGAGCGCGAGGGGCAGCATGGTCACGAGGCGGGCGTGCGAGCTGTAGTAGTTGTTGGCCGCCACGCGGTGGGCGTTGCCGCCGGGAAGGAGCGCGGGGCTGTTGAGGACGCCGACGGGCGCGGGGTGGTCGCCGCCGCAGATGTAGGCGTTGAGGCAGTCGGCCGACCACATCATGAAGACGTTGCGGATCGTGGCCTTGTCGGCGGCGCTGAGCACGGCGACGGGCTGGCCGGCGGCGTCGGTCACGCCTTGCAGCCAGTCGGTGATGAGCGGCCAAGCCTCGCCGACGGTGTGGGTGCGGTTAAAGAGCGCGAAGATGGGGTCGCGGAAGGGCGCGCCGGAGGCATGGCCCTTGGCGGCCTCGTTGATCACATACATGAAGAGCTGGCGCGATTTGGCGGCGTAGTCGGCGCGGGCGACCGGGTCGGGATCGATCAGGGCGAAGAAGGCCAGCACGAGGGCGTGGTGCTCGCTCACGAGGTCGGTCGACTGGATCTGCGCGCCGGCGTAGCCGTAGATGTCGCCGATATCCGGATACGGCGAGGCGGGCTGGCCGTTGGGGTAGCAGCGCTTGTAGGCGGAGAGCGCGGTGGCGAGGGCGCCGCGGAGGCCTTGCTGGTAAATGGGATTCGTCGGCACGGCCCAGGAGCGCAGGCGGGCGATGTCGGACTGGTTGATCCACAGGCGCGGGTGCCCGGCGACCGGCGGCACCAGCGTGGGCGGCGCGTAGTAGGTCGCGTTCACCGAGACGTTGGAGGACGGCATCGTGAACGTGGTGGTCGCCGCGGTGGCGTCGGTGAAGGTGACGAGGCCGGTCCAGACCTTGAACCACTGGCCGGCGGGGGCGGGATTGGCCGTCACGGTGACGGTCGCGCCGGCGGGGAAGGAGCCGCTGCTCGCGCCGCCGGAGAGCGTGCCGTTGTTCACCGCGACGACGTAGGTCGTGGGCGCGGGCGG
>CBIHRE010000585.1:0-3529 GCA_966212385.1 uncultured Akkermansia sp.
CGGCCAAAAAGGAGTCTCAGGTCGATTGGCGCAGCTTCGGCGCGCTGAAAAACACCACGCTCGCGATCTACATGGGGATGAGCCGGCTGTCGCATATTATCGGCGAGTTACAGGCAGGCGGCCTTTCCGCCGAAACGCCCGCGGCCGTCGTCCAGTGGGCCTCGCTCGGCCGTCAGCGCAGCGTGAGCGGCACCCTGGCCGATCTCGCCGTTCGAGTGGCGGAGGCGAAACTTGAGGCACCTGCGATCATCTTCATCGGCGAGGTCGTGCGCGATCACGAGGCGATCGACTGGTTCGAGCATCTGCCGCTTTTCGGACGTCGTGTCGCCATCACCCGCACGCGCGACCAAAACAGCGAGCTGCGCGAGAAACTCGAAGCCCTCGGCGCCGAGGTGTTGGAGCTGCCGCTGATCAACATCACCAAGGACGTCGACAAGCACGGCCTCGTCGAGATTCTCGCCGAACTCGGCAGTTACGACTGGATCGTGTTCACGAGCGCGAACGGCGTGCGCTATTTCTTCGAGGAGTTCTACAAGGGCTTCGGCGATGTCCGCGCGCTCGGATTGATCCGCTTTGCCTGCATCGGTCGCGCGACGGCGCGCGAGATCGAGAAGCATCACATTCGTGTCGAGTGCATGCCCGACACGGCGACCGGCGCCTCGTTGGCGGATGCGCTGATCGAGACGGGCAGCCTCGACAGTGCCAAGGTCGTCGTCGTCACGGGCAACCTGAACCGCGACAAGCTGGTGAAGAAGCTCGAGGCCGCGCGCGCCATCGTGGACCGCCTGCCGCTCTACAAGACGGAGAAGACCGATCTGACGAACGATCCCGTGGCGGATGACTTCCGTCAGCGCGGCGCCGACGCCATCCTCTTCGCGAGTTCTTCCGCCGCGGAGAGCTATCACGCCCAGTCCGCGACGCTCAAACTCGGGCCCGGCGCAAAAAAGCCGCTGATCGGCAGTATCGGCGAACAAACTACGGAGACGCTCGTCGAGCACGGCATGAAGCCGGACTTTGTTTCGGAAAAGCCGAGTTTGGACGGGTTGACCGCCGGATTGATCGCCCGCCTGCGCGCCTGACGCGCGGGTGCCGCTGGTCAAGGGCTCGGGAGCGCGAAGGCAGCTCCGGCCAGTTCCCGGCGCCAATGCGTTGCTCGTTTGCAAAGCGACATGGTCGCGCCCGGAGCCCGTGTGGCCGCGCGTTTTTGCAATCCTAGAGCGAGCGACAGGGGTTCGGAGGCACCTAGGGTAAATACTGTTTGAAAACAGGAGTGGTGGGCGGCCGATAGTCCCTAGTGACTGCGCCGACTTATGTGGCCTCGTAGACGGTTTTATTTGTAAACCAGGCGGTAATATAAGCTGAGCTCGGAATATCGGGTGGATTTTTACGGATAGTGGAGTTGGGGGTAAATACCCAGTGTTTGGTTTTTTCCTGCCGATCTGTTCGCCAGTCGCTTTCAACGCGACCAACCGATCCGATGCGGTCAAGGGAGGCGAGGCACTTGGTTCTCACTCGCGCCCATGGATCCAAATCGCCTGCTCACCACCGAGCGTCTCTCGCTTTGCCCCGACTTGCAGCGCGGCTGGATCGCACACGATTGCCTCCTGATCAAAAACGTGCCGGCGCAACTCTACCTAGCCGTCAGCCTGGAGCAGGCGCGGGTGTTGGAGGCCTTTGTGGGCGGGGCGAGCGTGCCTGAAGTGCTTGCCCGGTTGTTGCGCGAGCGGCGCTGCCTGCCTTTGCGGGAGTTCTATGAACTCGTCCTAAAGGCGCACCGCGCCGGTTTGCTGGTCTCGGGTCCATCGGTGAGGCCTCTGCGCCGGGCACTGAGCTGGCCGGCCTGGCAGTTCGGTTCCGGCGCGACCTGGCCGGCCTTGGCCTTTAGCCTCGTCGTGCTGGTTGCGGTTTACGGGCGGGCTTCGTTGATCGCGACGGGGTGGTCGTGGCTGGCGCTCGCGGGCGGGGCGATTCTCTCGGTCGCGCTGCTTAGCTTGGGCGAGATGCTGGCCGCGGCGCTTCTTGCCGGGGCAGGCGGGGAGATTTACCCGCTGCGCGTGTTCGAGTCGTTCCGCGCATTTCATTTCCGCCTGGATTTGCGCGACGCCGGGCTCCTACGGCCGGTGGAGCAGGCGTGGATCGCGCTGGCGGCCGCGCTGCCTCTTTCGCTGGCGCTTCTGGGTTGCGTGTTCTTTTCCTCCGCCGCGGCGGCCTCGCTTGCCGTCGCGTGGTTGCTCGTGTGGCGACCGTGGGGAGACGGGTTGCCCCGGCGACTGGCCGGCTTGTCCAGCCGTAGGCCTCGCTTGGATACGGACTCGGAATTTCTCTTTCCACCCAACCAGCTGCCCCAGTTGCATTGGCGACCATGGTGGCGGCGCTGGGATTGGCGGGCCTGTGGTCTCGAGCTGGGTTGGGCCGCTCTCTGGGCCTTTCTGGTGGGGCGCCTGGCTTTGGAGGCGCTGGGAGTGGGGCTGCGCGAGTTGGTGGCGGACAACGCCGCATACTGGTTGGTGGCTCTCCCGGGAGTGATGGGCGCGCTGCTGTTCATCGTGCTGCTCGTTTTGCTCCGGCGCTGGCGGAACGGGCTTTCCCGATTTTGGCGGGACTGGGGGCTGCGCAGGGAGCGAGCGCGCCGTCGGCGGCGCGAGTTTGTCTTTCCCGATTCCGAGGCGGCGTTGCTGAATCTGGCGGCGGCTCATCCTCTGCTATCCTTGCTAAATCCCTACGATCGCGCCGCGCTCGTGCGGGCGTGGCGTCCGGAGACGTTTTCGCGGCGCGAGATTCCGGCCGACAAGGGCTCCGCGGCGGACAAAGTCGGGGTGATCCTGTCCGGCAGCGTGATCGCCAGCCGCGAGTCGCCCAGCGGCCGTCGGGTGAAGGCGCTGGTGCTCGAGGAGGGGGACTTGTTCGGGCCGGTCGCCGCCGGTTTCGATGCGGGCGACGGTAGCGCTTTGGAGTTTCGCTGCGCCACGCGCGTCGCGGCGATGCTGATGCCGGTCGAGGTCTTCCGGACCTGCGTGCTGGACAAGCTTGGGGCCGCCTTGGTCCATGATTTGACGTGCAAGCTCGCCTTTCTCCGACGCCTGCCGGTTTGCGCGAACTGGGACGTGCATTCGGTGGCCCGTTTCGCGCGTCTCACGCAGATGGCTCGCTACACGGACGGAGAGACGATCGTTCGCGCGGGAGAGGACACGAACTGGTTCTACATTCTCTCCGAGGGGACGGCCCAGGTAAGTCGCGGCGGCCGGCTTCTGGCCCGTTTGAAGCCGGGCGCGTTTTTCGGCGAGATCAGCCTGCTGCAAAACAGCGCGGCGGTGGCCGACGTCGTGGCGCGAGGCGCGGTTCGCTGCTTGCAGATCGACCGCAATAATTTCCTGCGATTCATGACGCACAACCACCATGTCGCGCTGCAACTGGAACGCATCAGCTCGGCGCGCCTGGGGCATCCGGTCTTCCCGCTGCGCCCGGCGGCGATCTCCGCTTCGCATCCTTTTGTCGGCGAAGCCCGCCGGGCGGCGGCCTGATGCGTGCC
>CBIHRE010000586.1:0-3512 GCA_966212385.1 uncultured Akkermansia sp.
GCGTTTAACGCCGCGAACGAAGCAAGGCGCCGCCGACCGCGCCCGCGGCCAGCAAACCGCCCCCGGCGAGCGCGATCGGATCGGCGTTCGGCGCGGACGCCGACGCGCCGCAGATCTCCGGGCCGGCCAGGCCGAGCGCCGCCGCGAGGCCGAGCCAGGAGACGAGGCACAGGGCGCATTTCGGCGCGACGGCGAGGAGCGCGAGCGTCGCGAGGCCCCGCCACGGACCGCGGAAAGGGTGGCGATCAGCGCGTGACGGAAGCATCGGCGGCGGACTGCTCGTAACGGTCGTGGTGGCGGACCCATTCCATCCCGTAGTCGAGCTTCTCCTCGTCGCGGCCCTTCGGCACGAGGTCGAGGACGTGGTAGGCGCCCATGATGAACTCCACGCCGCGGCCGTAGGTGGAGTAGGTGTGGTAGATCGCGCCGTCGGCGCCGCGGGCGAAGACGCTCACGCCCGGCGCCTCCTCATGCGGGAAGGGCCGCTTGCCGTAGTTGTAGTAGACCTCCCCCGCGGCCATCTCCTGCGGCGTGAACGACACGTGGAAGTCGAAGTTGAAATCGGTGTCGTGGGCCGAGACCCAGTTTACGTTCCAGCCCATGCGTTTCTTGAAGGCGGAAATTTCCGAGATCGGCGCGCGCGACACGGCGGCGAAAGAAACGTCGCGCGCCGGCAGGTGGACCGCGGCGGCGTTGAAGTGGTCCATCATGAAGGAACAGCTTTTGCAGCCCTGTTCCCAGCCCGGCCCGAGCATGAAATGCTGGATGACGAGCTGGCCGCGGCCCTCGAAGAGATCGGCGAGCGAGACGCGGCCGGCGGGGCTGGCGAAGACGTAGTTTTTGTCGATCTTCACCCAAGGCAGCGCGCGACGTTTGGCGGCGAGTTTATCCTGACGGCGGAGCAATTCCTTTTCTTCGCGGAGGAGTTCGAGACGCGCCGCGAGCGCTTGCTCGGGCGAGGGGACGATGGGTTTTTCGAAGGGGGGCATTATCGTTCGGGAGCTTTGTTTTTCGACACGGAGAACACAGAGCTCGGACACGGAGGGCACGGAGCCATACCCGATATTGGTGGAGCAGGGATCGACTCCGTGAGCTCTGTGTCCGAGCTCCGGCTTGGCTCCGTGGCCAAATGGATTGGAAGGTTTTTAGGAGCGGCTCGAAATGCAGCCGGTCTTGGGATCGGTGGCGCTCATCTGGCAGTAGAGCGGCTTCAGGCGCGCGTGCTCGCTCCAGAATGGCGGGCGCGGCGCGCCCTCGAGCAGCGCGATGAGCATGCCGAAGTGAATGTGCCAGCCGGAGGCGAAGCTGCCGACTTCCTTGAGGTCCTCGCCGGAGGCGCGGTGGGTGAGCAAAAGCCGGACTCTGTCGCCCTCGGGCTTGAGGTCGAAGGTCACGACCGAGTCGTCGCCACCAAAGGTGAACACGAGCAGGCGCGGCGCCTCGCATTGGAGCACGCGACCCTCGAAGGTCACGCCGGGGTCCTGCACCTTGGCGTATTCCGGCGGGGGCGTCTCGCCGGGCGCGAGGTTCTTGTGGTGCATCGCGAAGACGAACTTGCCGCCGACCTTTTGCTCGAGCGCGCCGCCGCAGAACCAGCGGGCGCGTTTTTCCGGGTCGGTGATAAAGTCCCACACGCGTTCGATGGGACCGGGAAGCAGGCGCACGAGGCGCACTTCTCCGGGCGCGGGAAAACTGGCGAGGGCCTGGTTGTCGTCGGGGGAGGGGGTGGCGGGTTTCATTTGGATTTCTTTTTGGAATTCGGTTTCGGCGTCTGGGAGGCGGCGGCCTTTTGGCGGGCGTCGTCGGCGAGCAGCTCGCGCTCGAGGGCGTCGAGGCGGCGGGACCAGACGGCGCGGGTCTTTTCGAGCCAGCGTTCGAGTTCGTCGAAGCCGGCGGGGTTGAGCGACTGGATGCGCGACTGGCCGACGGCGCGGGTGACGACGAGGCCGGCCTCGCGGAGCACGTTCAAGTGCTGGGAAATCGCGGGCGCGCTGAGGTCGAAGGCTTCGACGAGTTCGCCCGCGCTGCGCTCGCCCTCGGCGAGGAGCTCGACGATCCGCCGGCGGGTCGGGTCGGCGATGGCGGCAAGGCTTTGCATGCCTTCATTGATTAAGTATAAACTTAATTAAGCAAGCGCGAAATTAAGTAGGATGCATGCCAAGCTTAAGCCAGGTGGATGGGCGGGTCCCGCCCATGGCCTGGGGCTGCAGACGAGGGCAGGCACAGCGGGCCGCAGGGACGCGCCCGCCCACCATGGCGCGCCGACTGCGGATATCGGACGCGCTACGCTTGGGCGATCCACCAGCCGAGACCGGCGAGCCCCGTGGCGAGACCGAAGACCACCAAGCCGAGGCAGCCGCCCTTTCCCTTGCCGGATGCAGTCGGTTTGGCGGGGAACTGCTCAGGGAATTTTTCGCGCAGGCCGGCCTCGATGGCCTCGATCTCGTCCTTCGACTCCTTGAGACCGAGCCCGGTGGCCTCGCGGTGGAGTTTGACGGCCGCGATCTTGTTGCCGGCGCGAAGGGCGTCGGCGATGGCGTTCATCTGGGCGTCGGTGAGCGAGGGGGTGGGCATCGGTTTTAATTAGCGGACGCTTTGACGTGGAAGCGAGCGATCAGGCACTCTGCGGGTTCGAATGGCCTGTTCATCCCTGGAGGTTGCGATCGTTGGCGCGGGCACCGCCGGCCCGGCGGCGGCGATCTTTTTTTCGCGAGCAGGGCATCGGGTGTGTTTGTTCGAGCGGGCTCCGGTAAACCTGCCGGTGGGCGCGGGATTTTTGCTTCAACCCACGGGAATGCGGGTGCTGGCTGAGCTGGGTTTGCTGGAGGCCCTGTTGCCGCAGACGCAGCGCATCGATCGTCTGCACTGCCTGGATCGTCGCGAGCGGACCTTGCTCGATCTGCACTACGCGGATGTGGAGGAGGGGCTTCATGGGGCGGGAACCCATCGTGCGACCTTGCTCAATCTTTTGCTCGGCGCGGCGGAGGCGAGCGGAGCGACGGTGCAATGGAATCGGCCCATCGCGCGGCTGGAGCGGGATGCGGATGGGCGTCGCCGTTTGGTCGGCGCGCAGGGACGCGAAGAAGGGCCCTTCGACCTCGTCTTGCTGTGCGACGGGGCGCAATCGGCGCTCCGAGCTCAATCCGGCATCCCGTGCAAGGCGACGCGCTACCCGTGGGGCGCCTTGTGGTTCATCGGCCGGCGTCCGCCGCAATTGGCGCCCGACACGCTGTGGCAACGCGTGGGAAGCACGCGGGAGCTGGTGGGGTTTCTGCCGACCGGAACGAAGGACGATCTGGTGAGCCTGTTTTGGAGCATCCGGCTCGATCATGTGGCGGCGTGGCGTGCGGGAAATTTGGATACATGGAAGCGCGAGGTGCTGGCGCTCGCCCCGCGGGCGGCGGGTTTGCTCGAGCAGATCGCGAGCCCGGAGCGACTGTCCGTGGCGGCCTATCACGACGTGCGCATGCGCCGCTGGCACGGCGACCGTGTGGCGGTGCTCGGCGACGCGG
>CBIHRE010000587.1:0-3510 GCA_966212385.1 uncultured Akkermansia sp.
TTCGATGAAGGCTCCGGCGAAGATGGGGCGGCTGAATCGGGCATTTTGGGTTTCGCGCTTAGTGCCAAATTCCCGAGCACTGTGGCAAACTCGCAAATGCCAGACTCAGCGAGCCGATCGAAAAACCACATCTAATTAATTTAAGATAAATAATTTGAATATAATACGCATCATTTATGCGTTTGACACGGCACGTAAAACTGCCCCGCTCCGGCCTTCGCTTGAGCCTTACGAAGGTAAACTCTCGGTAATTTGGCCCAAAGTTAGCTTGCCACCCATTTTCAATCCAATCACTGAACTAACCACCGTATTCATCCTATGATCACAAAGCGTCGTCTGGCCCTCCTGTCCTCTCTTTCCGTCGCTCCTGCTTTCGCCGCGCCCTTTTTGGCCATCGGCGACAATGCCGAGCTCTTCCTCACCGCCCGCACCGAGGTGCGCTACGAGGATAACATCACCTACGCAACCGACGATGCTGGCGACCCCGCCCTCGAGGACGAAGTGTTTGAAGTTTCCCCCGGTGCCGAGATCGTTTTCGGCAAGAATTCCCTCGTGAAAGGCGCCTTTGGCGCCTTCGAGCGCATCACGTCCTACTCGGACAACAACGACCTCAACAGCAACCTCACCAACGTCGTCTTCACCTCGAAGTATGACGGAGCCAAGCTGGACCTCAACGCCGACGCCTCCTTCCGCGAACTCAATCAAAACTCCCGTGACATCCGCGGTGCAGTGCTGGTTCGTCGTGACGTCTACGCCGCCAGCGTAAACGGTGAATACTCCGTCACCGAAAAGTCCAAGCTCGGTCTCGGTGGCCGCTACGACCGCACCCAATACAAGTCTTCCGGTTTCGTCGACCAGAAGAACTACACCGTCCCCGCCAACTACTATTTCGCGATCACCGAGAAGGTCGACCTGAGCGCCGGTGTTCAATATCGCCACAATGACGTCAGCATCACCAACGGCGACTCCGACGACTACTATTTCAACGTCGGTGCGCGCGGTGAATTCACCGCCAAGCTCAGCGGCAAGTTCAGCGTGGGTTACCTCCTCCGCGATCCCGATGCCCCGGGCGCCGACAACGAGAACAGCATCGGCGTCAAGGCCGGTTTGGCCTACGCGCTCTCGCCGAAGACCACCCTCACCCTTGACCTCAGCAACGATTTCGAGACGGATTCCGGCGCCAACGGCACCGAGACTTCCACCGTGACGCTCGGCGCAACTACCGGTCTCACCTCCGCCCTCACCGCCACCGCTACCGTCGGCTATTCGAAGTATGACTACCTCGCCAGCAGCCGCGAGGATGACTACTTTGTCGGTGGTATCCTGTTCAATTACGTCCTGAACGAACACGTCAATTTCGACGCCGGCTACTCGATCAACGATAACGACAGCGACTTCGCTCCCGCGTCCTTCACCGCTAACGTCGTTCGTATCGCAGCCAACTTCCGCTACTAAGCGAGAAGCCAGAAGACTGCACTTCCCATCCAGGAACAAACGGGAGAAGATTTCGGTCTTCTCCCGTTTTTGTCTCTATGCGCACCTCCCTCTCGATCCTTCGCCTCCGCCGCGCCGTGGCGGTTTTTGCATTGTGTATCCTGCCCATGGCCGCCCGCGCGCAAGCGCCTGCCACGGCGACGCCTGCAGCTCCCTCGTCTCCCGTCCAGAGCGCTGCGACCGGGGACTACATGCTCCGCCCGGCCGATATCCTGCAAATCAAGGTTTTCCAAGAGGAGGATCTCACTCGCGAGGTTTCCGTGTCGCGTGAATACGCGATCTCGCTTCCTTTGATAGGCACTGTCGATCTGAAGAACCGCAGCGTGCGCCAAGCAGAGGAGCTCATTCGTCAACTCTACGACCGCGATTATTTGAAAAATCCTCAGGTCACCGTAATTGTGCTCAAATACGCAGAGCGCGCGGTAAACGTGATAGGCCAAGTGAATTCTCCGCAGGCCGTTCCTTTCCCCGCCGAACGCGGACTCACACTGCTGGAGGCTATTGCTCGCGCAGGTGGCTTTAACCGCTTGGCGGATCGTAAAAGAGTAACGATCACGCGCACGGACGAAAAAGGCGCGAGCACGACTTTCACGATAAACGTGGAAAAGCTCATTGAGAGTCAATCACCGAACCAATGGCCTCTGCAAGTCGATGATGTCGTGAACGTTCCCGAGCGAACATTCTAATTCATTTTTTCTGCCCTCTCTCATGGATTCTCATCCCAAGCAAGCGCCCGGCTCAGCCCCGGCCGAGTATGGAGCTTCCGGATACGGATATGGCTACCCTGCCACCGGCTACGGTGAAAGCTCCGCGCAACGCAGCCTTAACGATTACCTCCTGATCTTACGCGAACGCGTATGGTATGTGGTAGTCGTGTTCCTCGTCGTTTTTTCCTCGGCTCTGGTTTACACCTTCAGTCAGACCAAGATCTACGAATCCTCGGCCAGCGTTCAGATCCTTCGCCAAGACCCCATCGTGATTGATGGAAAACCGGTTTTGGATAACTCCATCCGGACGACGGAGGACTTGAACACCGTCGTGAAGATCATGGAGAGCGCGACGATCATCGAGCGCGTCAACCAACGTATCACCGGTGAAGATCTCCGCCAGTTCATGGCGCCTTACGAAAAAGGCCGTTGGGGCGATCCTCTCACCCCCCGCGAAGTGCTTGGTCAAAATCGCCGTATCACACCCCTCCGCCTGTCGTTGGTGGTAGCGGTGACCTATCGTCATCCCGACCCCATCATCGCCGCTCGCATTTCCAACATGTTTGTGGACGAGCTGATGCAGTGGAATTCACGTGTGCGTATCGACGATACCTCCGGAGTCGCGCAAGACCTAGGAGTTCGCGTGGAGCAACAACGTAAGCTCGTGCAAGACCAAGCCATCGAGCTAGCCGCCTACCGCGCGCAAAACGACATGGTCTCTCTTAACGACAAGAGTGACATCGTGACCGAACGTCTTAAGCAGCTTAATCTCTTCGTCGCGCAAACCGAAGCCAAACGCAATGAAGCCGAGACTCGCTGGAAACAGGTCCAAGCCCGGCAGGAGGCCAAAGAAGATCTAGCAAGTCTCCCCTTCATCGCCGAGCGCCCCCTGATCACTCAGCTGACACAGCAAGTCGCCGCTCAGAAGATTCTCGTCGCGCAAATTCGCGAACGCTACCGCGACAAGCATCCGAAGATGATCGAGGCCAGCAATGCCCTCGCCCAAGCGGAACTTGAGCTCGCAACCGCTCTCGCAGGCGCGTCCGAATCCGTCAAAGCGGACTACGAAAACGCCAAGAGCAATGAAAACCAGGCTCGTGCCAATCTGAAGCAGGCTGAAGATGCCACCAAAGCCTTGGATCGTCTGGCGGTGCAGTATAACGAGAAAGAACGCGCCCTCAAGATCAACGAGTTGATGCTGGACTCCCTCAGCGCTCGTCTGCGTGAGACCACCTTCATCGCGACGATGGATCTGAACAACGTCCGAAAGCTCGATACCGCCGTTCCCTCCGCCCCGAACCGCTACGCC
>CBIHRE010000588.1:0-3510 GCA_966212385.1 uncultured Akkermansia sp.
CGATATCATCGGGGACATCACGCTCCTCGGTCTGCCGATCAAGGCGCACATCATCGCCACCCGCCCGGGCCACGCGATCAACGCCGACCTCACCAAGGCCCTCGCCGAGAAACTCGCCGAGAAAAAGAAGGGCCCGAAAAAGAAGCCGCGCCCCGCGATGGTGCTGCCTACCGAGACCGAGCTCGATATCCGCCGCATCCTCGACACGCTCCCGCACCGCTACCCCTTCCTGATGGTCGACCGCGTGGTCGAGTTCGTCGGCGACGACGCGCTCGTCGCGATCAAAAACGTCTCGATCAACGAGCCGTTTTTCCAGGGTCACTTTCCGGGCAACCCCGTCATGCCCGGCGTGCTTCAGCTCGAGGCCATGGCCCAGGCGGCCGGCATTCTCATGCTCCGCCGCGGCAGCAGCGAGGGGAAGACCTCCCTCTTCATGAGCGCCGACAAGGTGAAGTTTCGCAAGCCCGTGCGCCCCGGCGATCAGCTCATCCTCAACGCCAAACTCACCAAGACCCGCGGCACGAAGCTCGCGAGCGCCGAGGTCACCTGCACCGTCGACGGCCAGGTCGTCTCCTCCGCCGAGCTCATGTTCGCCATCCTCGACAACAGCGAAGTCGAGGGTTGATCCCGCCACCGCCGTCACCGCCTGCTCGCCTTGCCATGCCGACCCACATCCATCCCACCGCCGTCGTCGATTCCGCCGCGCAGCTCGGCGCCGACGTCGAGATCGGCCCGCTTTGCTACGTCGGTCCCGGTGTCCGTCTCGGCGACCGCACTCGCCTGCACCACCATGCCTCCGTCGAGGGCAACACCTGGCTCGGCGAGGCCTGCGAGATTTTCCCTTACGCCTGCATCGGCGGGAAAACGCAGGACTTGAAGTTCAAGGGCGGCAACCCGGGCGTGCGCATCGGCGCGCGCAACGTATTCCGCGAATACTTCACCGTCCACGCCGCGACAAACGATGGCGACTTCACCACGCTCGGCGACGACAACACCTTCCTTGCCTACGGGCACATCGCGCACGACTGCCAGCTCGGCAGCCACATTGTGATGAGCAACGCGGTTTCGATCGCGGGCCATGTCGTGATCGAGGACCATGTCGTTGTCGGCGGAGTCGCGGGCATCCACCAGTTTTGCCGCATCGGCGCCTACGCCATGGTCAGCGCCTACGCCAAGGTCGTGCAGGACGTGGCGCCCTTTTTCATCGCCGACGGCCAGCCCGCCCTCATCCGCGCGATCAACAAGATCGGCCTCGAGCGCAAGGGATTCACTTCCGAGCAGCTTGAGCGCGTGAAGGCGGTCCACCGCATCCTTTTCCGCGACGGGCTAAATCGTTCGCAGGCCTTGGAAAAACTGGCTGCCGACGAACGCGCCGCCACGCCCGAGTTCGCCCGTATGCTGGCCTTCGCCAAGGCGAGCGAGCGCGGCCTCGCGCCGGGGGCGTGACCGTTTTCTCCTAGATGGGACCTGCGAGGACCTCGTCAGGCGGTCGTCTCGCCGCTCGGCGGAATGGATACCGGAGTTGGCACCACCGCCTTGTTAGGCTCATTCTTCATTTTTTGATTTTTGGTTTCGATTCAATCGATAGAGCTGAGTGATTAGAATTCCGAAGAAGGGAATAGTGCCCATTAGAATGTGAACCGAATAAACTGAATAGGTCTTCGCTTTCTCTAGAACGGCAGATATTTCCGATTCACTGCCCCTGACGTCCCCGGTGACCGATAGAAAGTCGAGCGAAGTCTGCGCTCGAGAACCAAGTAAGAAAGCAGCGAAACACACAGCGGCTAAGATAACGGAGAGGATAAGCGCGGATTTCATTTCTTCTGCCTAACGCCCAAGATGAGCCATGCGGATGCTTGGCGCGGAGCATGCGTTAGCATGATCCGTGACAAGTATCCGCATTGGCTCCATCGCATTGTTAGGCTCTGTTTTCATTTTCGGATCGCTTGGTAATAATTCACGGAAGAGCGAATCACCGCGACTAAAACATCTGCCGCCGCCTCCTCCTGACCATACTCTATGAAATCCCAGACGCCGCTTGGACAGCCAAATATCTGCTCATAATAAAACCATTTTGAATCTTCTATCCTTAGGCCATATCCCATCTGTCCGCTTTTGACTTTGAAATCTAACCGAATACTAAACGAGATCGCATCAACCTTTCCGTCTCCAGATAGACATAGGCTGCTCCTTGCCCATGCGGCGGAAAACTCATCCTTAAGACGTTTCATAAACACACGCTTCAATCGGCTCGAGCGGGCTGAATCTATCGAATCTAATCTAGCTAAAAGAGCCTGCGGCAAGCTACTGAAATCGGCACTGGATTTTCCGGTTCTCCTAAGTGTTGCGAGCGTCTTGAGGCCTCGGACACCCCAGTCCTCCCACGAGATATTATTAAGGTAGGCCTGCGCAAAATCTTGCATTAACCCCTGCTCCTCCTCGGATCTTTCGGAGGCAACGCGTAGGCCCAGCAAAAAGGCCGCGTCTTTCTGGTGAATTCTCCGAATGCCACGCGCCGTATCTTCGGAAAGCGAACGCATCGTTCGTAGAAGCCGCCATGCAGCAGAATTGGGAATCTTCGCTAGAAGTTCCATGTTAGATAACGCTTACGGCTGTCATATATTCTGCCTAACGTCGAAGATGAGCCGCGGAGGTAAATGGCGCGGTTCCGGCGCAAGCCGGAAACGTGACATTTACCGGAGTTGGCTCCATCGCATTGTTAGGTGATCGGGTAATCATTTTGTATTCGGACGTCGTCCGAGCTGACCGCACATCAACGCCACGACCAAATCGACTAATACGCAAGAAGCCATCCGCCAATCTTCGGGCTCCGTTTTGTTTCGTCAGCGTGGGATCGGGACGCTTCATCTGCCCTCCGGAGAAACATGGGGACGCTAAGAGGCCAAGCCCTTCGATTCGCGAACTGGAGAAAATACGGGCCGAGCCAGCCAACAACGCCACATCGGCCAAGGTCTGATAACGTGTCGGCTGCCGGTGCATTTCTATCAAAATGGTTCGAAATAGACCTAACGTCAAAGATGAGCGAGACGGGGAGATGGCGCAGAGCATGCGCAAGCATGATCTGTGACAGCTACCCGGCTTCGCTCCATCGCATTGTTAGGCTCATTTTTCATTTTATTTTCGTCCATTCCGCTTCGCTGTCGGAATTGCTAAAATAAAGCTCAAAGCCCTTCTGAAGAAGGGCCTCTACCTTCTGAGAAGCGCTGGGAGCGGACAAGCAAACGTCAATCAACGTGCGCATCCTCATCTCAAATTCATCATATAACTTTTCAAATTCGCTATCCGAAACATCTTGGGACTGAAGCCAATCATCCCAATCGTGCAGGCAAAGCTTATAGACTTCATGCTCGTCTCTATTCCATTCTAGGTCAGTCGTGACCACCGTGAGGACGCTATAAACGGCATCGAAATCGAAAAGCACGCAGCATGCCTCTGGCCTAGTGACAGCAAGTGCTGCGTCTAACGCGGGGGTAACAACACCTGCGACTA
>CBIHRE010000589.1:0-3494 GCA_966212385.1 uncultured Akkermansia sp.
TCGGGGTTGTCGGCTTAGGCGTGGTGTTTGGGGGGAGCGAGCGACCAGCGGCCGGACTGGTCCATGAGAAAGGCGATGTTCTTGGTGTGGTCGTCCTGGTTGCGCGCGATGACGTTGAAGACGGCGCGGCGGAACAACTCCTCGAGGGCGGCGGGCGGGAGCGCGAGGGCGCGGGCGACGGCGAAGGCCTGCTCGTAGGCGTAGGCGCCGGCGGCGTTGAAATCGTAGTGCGCGAGGGCGCAAAGCGACTGGAGGTGGAGTTTGCGCGGGCGGCCGGCCCCGGGCGCGGGGCGGTCGAAGCGGCGGGTCATGAAGTGGGCGCGGCCGTTTTCCTCGAAAAGGCGGCAGTCGCTCATCTCGATGCCGGCGGCGCGGGCCATGAGGTGGTAGGCGTATTCGAGGCGTCCATACCCTTGCGGGTCGGCGAGAGCCTCCTTGTCGCGGTTTTCGGCGACGCCGTCGAACTTGAGCAGCCAGTGCTCGAAGCTGGGCGGGGCGTCGACCTGGCCGGAGCGGAATTCGCCGGTGGCGGGGTTCCATGCGACGACTGCTTTCGCGCGGGCGCCGCCGGCCGAGGTGCCGACGCGAAGGATGTCGCGCAAGGCGTGGGCGCGGGCTGCGTCGGCTCCTGGGGCGACCCGCTCGGCGGGTTCGGGGGCGGTGGCGAGCGCGACGCGGCGGGCAAGAGCCTCGTTGGCGAGACGCACGAGGTCGGCGATGTCCACGGCGGCGGCGACATCGCGGCCGGCGCGGAGGGCGGGGCGAAACTCGAGCGCGCCCATGCCACGCGCGCCGAGGTAGCAGAGGCGCTCGACGGGATTCACGTCGCCGGGGGCGCGGCCCTGAGCGGCGAGCCATTGGTCGATGAGGAGATTGCCGAAGCGGTCGGGCAGCGAATCGGCGAGCATGCCGGGCAGGCCTTTGAAGCTGCGTTCGGGCAAGCCGGGAAAGGCGAAGGCGCCGGCGCGCAACGGCATGACGAGCGGGGAGAGTTCGACGCCGCTGCCGAGGAAATCGGCGGCGTATTCAAAAGTCCCTACGCGGCGCGCGGGGTCCCAGGCGAGCGCGCCGATGGCGCGGTCCCAGAGGATGACTTCGGCGACGGTGGCGGCGGGCATGGGCGGAGGCGGAGATTTTTAACCGCTAATGAACGCGAATAGACGCTAATGGCAGAGGAGGCTGGGCGTGGCCGACACCGCCGTGGCTGCACCGAACGGCGTCAGGCGTTGGGGCCCCAGGTCCAGGGTTTGGGGGCGGGCTCGGCGAGGGCGTCGGCGGGCTTGCGGCGGCCGGTGGCGCGGCGGCGTTGTTTGCCGGCCAGCTTCACGAGCTGGATGGGGCTGGGGCCGGGTGCGGGAATGAAAGCCTCGAGCTGATCGAGAAGGCGCAGACCGCGGAGGACGGCGATAAGGGTCAGCAAGGTGCCGCCATGGCCGGTCTCGAGGTTGGTGATCGTCTTGCGCGCGAGGCCGCTGGCGGCGGCAAGCTGGGCTTGGCTCAGGTTTTGATTGAGCCGGTGGGCTTGCAGGCGTGCGCCGAGATCTTGCTGCCAAGCAAGGTTACTTCTAGCCGGTGTATCCACAATGCGTATCTTTATGCCTGTTTAGCTGAAAAAGTCAAATTATGAGTAGTTTAGTGCTCGAAATATGAATAAATATAAAGAGTAAATAAATACTCATGTGATCAATAAAACTATTTTAAGAGTCTAAAAATACTCAAAAATGAGGGGACGCATCGTTGAGGCGTGAGGCGGCATGAGATGCAGGTCTGTGTTCCTCCACGAGTCCCGGATCATGCGGATGAGCGAAGCCGTGAGGTTGAGCAGCTGGATTTCGCCAACTGGCGCCGGGGTGCTCTTCCGCGCCTCGGATTTCATGAGCTTCTATTTGAGCCAAGGTGCTGGGAGAAAAGCCGGTGGAAGGCCGGGCGCAAAAAAGCCCAAGCTCGGCGGGCGGGCTTGGGCGGAAGGGGCGAACGGAATCGGGTCCTGTTCAGGGCGTCCAGACCTTGGACTCCTTCGAGGTGAAGGGGCCGTGTTCCTCGACCTGGCCGTCGGGGCGGGTGTAGCTCAGCCAATACCAGTAGGAGGCCTCGGCCGAGGGGGTCTGGTCGAGGTAGACGCAGCCGGGGGACTCGATCGTGGCGATGCGCACGCGGCCCTTCGGGTCGGGCTTGTCGTTGCGAAGGATGTCCACGCCGCGGATCGCGACCGAGGGGCGAGTCCAGGCGAGGTAGCATTCGCGCCCGCTGCGGGCGACGTCCATCGTCAAGGCGGGAGCGGCCGGGGCGGCGGGCTTGGCGCCGCCGATCTTCGGCACGGACTTCGGGTCGATGGGATTCGAGTCGCCGGCGTTTTCCTGGAGGTTGGTGAAGCCGTCGCCGTCGGCATCGAGGAGCGGGTGGGCGTTGGGCGCGTCGATCGAGCCGAAGAAGTGGATCTCCCAGGAGTCGGTGAGGCCGTCGGCGTCGGTGTCGAGGGGGCTGGAGCGCGGGTTGTTGGGATTCGAGCCGGCGATGAATTCCTCGAGGTTGCTGAAGGCGTCGCCGTCGGGGTTGTCCTTGGCGCCGCTGCGGGGGAGGACGGCGGAGGCGGGCTCGTTGGCGAGGGCGCGGAAGTGGGCGAGTTCCCAGGCGTCGGGCAGGCCGTCGGCGTCGGTGTCGGCGCCGGGGACCTCGGCCTCGAGGGTGAGTGCCTTCAGGCGGCTCTGGCCGGGGGGAACGGTGTCGGTGGTGTTGAAGCCGAAGCCGACGTAGGTGATGGGCTGGGGCGCGAATTGTCCGGTGCGCACGAGGAGGCCGTCGAGGAACCAGCGCACGCTCCAGCTGTTGGCGGCGGTGGTGTCGAGGACGATGGTGATGGAGGACGCGCTGGTCGAGGTGGCGTCCGCCGGGCCGGTGATTTGCGGGCCGGAAAAGGTCTGGTCGGTGAGGGGGTTGCCCTTGGAGCGGATGAGGGCCCAGAAGACGCCCTTGTTGTCGCGGAAACGCTTTTGCGGATCGGGCTCGCCGATGAGGAAGCCGGTGCCGAGCCAGTCGCCGCTGCGCACCTCGGCGCCGGAGAGCGTGAGCTTGTAGAGCATGCCGGCGGTGGGGCTGAAGGGGAGCCAGGCGCTGGAGCCTTCGTGCTTGATCGCGGGCATCTCGAGCGTGCCGTCGGCGAGGATGGCGCTGGGCGTGCCGCCGGCGGGGCCGCGCCAAATGGCGGTGGCGCTGCCGCCTTGTTGCCCGGAGCGGAGGGTCGGCGGGCGGCCGGAGAGAGGCTCGTTGCGCGCGCCTTGGAAACACTCGCGGTAGACTATCTCGGCGTCGGCGAAGAGCGGGATGGCGCAGAGCAAGGCGACGGCAAACGACGACGCGCCGAAACGGGAGTGGAGGAGCGACATGGGAGGCGGTGGCTGGGAAAAATCCCGGCGCGGCCGCATAGGGGAAAGGCCGGTCCTGAACCGCCCAGCAATGATGCCGTCGCAAGACACCGCCAACGATGCCGGTGTTTT
>CBIHRE010000590.1:0-3471 GCA_966212385.1 uncultured Akkermansia sp.
GAAGGCGGCGTCGCCGACCGCGAGCACCTCGTACACGATGAGGATATCGGGTTCCAGGTGGGCGGCGACGGCGAAGGCAAGGCGCACATACATGCCGCTGCTGTAACGCTTCACGGGCGTGTCGAGGAATCGCTCCACCTCGGCGAAGCTCACGATCTCATCGAACTTTTTGCGGATCTCGACCCGGCTCATGCCAAGGATGGCGCCGTTCAGAAAAATGTTTTCCCGGCCGGTCAGCTCGGGATGAAAGCCCGTGCCGACCTCGAGGAGCGAAGCGACCCGGCCGCGCAGGGTGATACGGCCGCGGGAAGGCTCCGTGATACGCGAGAGTATCTTCAGCAGGGTGCTCTTGCCCGCGCCGTTGCGGCCGATCACGCCGACCACTTCACCGCGTTTCACCTCGAATGACACGTCGCGCAGGGCCCAGAACTCCTCCTCGGCGGCTTGTTCCGCCGCGCGCCGGCGAAGCAGGCTGCCCAGCCCGTGGCTGAGGCGGTCGCGCAAGGTGTCGTGGCGGACCTCGCGTCCGATGATGTAGCGCTTGGCCAGATCCTCGACGACGATGACGGATGCTTCGCTCATGGGAGGGGGCGCGGGGGGATCAAATGATGTCCGCCAGCCGGCGCTCGGTTTTGCGGAAATACCAGATGCCCGTGAAGAGCAGGATGGCCGCGGTGAGGACCGAGGAGGCGAGGCCGGGCAGGTAGAGATCGGTGCGGCCGCCAAGCATGCACCAGCGGGCGCCGTCCACCACGCCGGCGAGCGGGTTGAGCGCGAGCAGATCGCGCCAGTTGGGCAGGAAATCCGTGCGGTAGCCGACGGGAGTCACGAACATGCCGATCTGCACGATGAAGGGCGTTATAAAACGGAAGTCGCGATATTTCACGGTCAAGGCGGTGATCCACAGGCCGGCTCCGAGCGCGATCGCGAGCGTCAGCACCACGAAGACCGGGAGCAGGAGCAGTTGCCAGCCGGGCGGGCCGAGGAACAGGGCGACGACGGGCAGCGCGAGGACGAGCATCACGCAGAGGTCGATCAAGGCCACCGCGAGGGCCGATATCGGCACGAGCAGGCGGGGAAAATACACCTTGCTGATCAGGTGGCCGTTTCCGACCAGACTGTTGCTCGCGCCGTTGAATGCCGAGGTAAAGAGCTGCCACGCGAGGTTGCCGCCGAGCACGAGCAGGAAATAGGGGATGCCGCCCGAGGGCATGCCGGCAACTTTGCCGAAGACGAAGGTGAGCAGCAGGGTCTGGATCGCCGGCTGGATCACCGCCCAGGCGACGCCGAGAGCGGCCTGTTTGTAGCGGACCTTGATGTCGCGCCAGGCGAGGAAACCGGCGAGCTCGCGGTAACGCCAGAGATCGCGCCAATAGTGGGCCGACGCGCGGCCGGCCTCGAGCACGATGACGGGCGCGTCCGGGGCGTGGGCGGCGACGGGAGCGGAGGCGGGTTCCATGCGTTTGCGAATAGGGACAATCAGACCGGGCGGGAGGCGGATTTCACGTCCGAATTAAGCGTCGGCTCGGAGGGGAATGCGTAGGGGTTTCGCGGCTTGCGCAAGTGGAGCATGTCAATGCCACGCGGTGGCGAGAGCGGTCACGAGGTGCGGGTAGCTATAGCAGAGCGCGGCCTGACGGAGCTCGGCTGCATCCCAGAAGCGGGCTAGGCATTCCGCGAGGGCGGCGGCGAGGGCGGCGGGGTCTCCGGGCTCGGCGAGCACGCCCGTCTGCGGAGTGATGAGCTCGGGCACGGCGGTGGATTGCAGGGCCACGCAGGGGCGGCCCGCGGCCATGGCTTCGAGGTAGACGAGACCGAAGCCTTCTCCGGTGCTGGGCAGCGCGAAGCAGGTGCAATCGACGAAGGCGCGGCGCAGCTCGAGATCCGACAGCCGACCGGAAAAATCGACGCGGTCGGCGACCCGAAGCTCGCGGGCGAGCGCTTCCAAGCGGGCGCGGTCGTCGCCGTCGCCCACGAAGCGGAGGCGGGGGACGAGCTCCGGATGCGAGTGGAAAGCCGAGGGAGGAAGCAGGGCGAAGGACTGAAGGAGGCGGTCGTAGCCCTTGTAGGCGTCGGCGGCGCTGAGGCGGCCGACGCAGAGGATGACCGGCGGTTTTCCCGAAGGCGGCGGTTCGGGGGCGGGGCCGGAAAGCAAATCGGGGTCGAGGGCGTTGGGCACGATGCGCAGGCGCGGCGCGAGCCAGGGGTGCAATTCGGCGAGCCGGTCGCGCGTGTAGCGGGAAACGCAGAAAACGCGGTCGCAGCGTCGCAGCGCGAGGAGGTGGAGCGACGAGGGTTTTTCCCAGACCTCGATGCCGTGGGCGATGAGCGCGAGCCGGCCTCCGGGGCGCAGGGCGACCGACGCGACGGGAAGCTGTCCCAGATGCCCGCACACGATGCGGCCGGCGCCGGAGCCCGCGCGCCAGGCTTCGCGCGCGAAAGCGGCCTTGGAACGCGAGCAGGCCGCGCTGGCCAGGGGCTTGCCGTGGAGCGTCGGTTGGGCGAGGTCGGGGGCGCGCGTCAGGTCCGCCGGGGTGTCGTTCAGGGCGACCAAGGCGAGCGAACGATGGGTCGGGTCCTCGGCGAGCGCGCGGAGATAAAGCCGCAGAATGCGCTGAATGCCGCCGTCGGTGGCGGAGAATTCGGGCGCGAGGAGAACGGCTTTCATGGGGTGGGAAGGGCGAACTAGGGACTAGCCGAAGGCGGACGACAAGGCTGTGAAGCGATTGTAAAATCGATTCTTTTACGCATGTCCGCGAGAGCTCTCGAAGGCGCCATTCGCGATCCTCGGGCCGAGTCGGCCCGGTTCAGCGGCGATTTGCCACGTGGATGAGCAGGGCGAGCGACCAGACGCGCGACCAGGCGCGATCATCGGAGCCGTCGCGAAAGGCGCGCCAGAGGCGGCCGGGCACGTAGGGGTCGAAGAGGCCGGAGCGGGCGGCGGAGACGGAGCCGAGGGTTTCCTCCATGAAGGGGCGGAGGGGGCCGCGCAGCCACTTGGCGAAGGGGAGGGTGAAGCCGCGTTTTTTGCGTTCGAGGAGGGCGGGCGGGAGCAGATCGGCGCAGGCGGCGGCGAGGTGGGCCTTGGGCGCGAGGCCGGGGGCGAAAAGGAGGGCGGGGTCCTGGGCCCAGGTCCACTCGGCGAGGGGGAGGTCGACGAAGGGCGTGCGGAGCTCGAGCGAGTGAGCCATGCTGAACTCGTCGGAATCGCGGAGGAGGACGTCGGCCATGTAGCCGCGGGTTTCTGCGAGGCCGGCGAGGGCGGCCCAGGCGGCGGAGTCCGCGGCGCCGGCGGGACGCGCGGCGAGAATGGCCGACCAGGCGGCGACAAGCTCGGCTTCCGCGGGATGGGCGGCGGGAGCGGACGCGGTGGAGGTGCCGGCAGCCGCGCCGGGCGCGAGAAGCTGGGCGATGGTCGTATCCGGAAATACGCTACGTTGGGCGTGGGCGAGGGCGGCGGGCTCGGGGTGG
>CBIHRE010000591.1:0-3461 GCA_966212385.1 uncultured Akkermansia sp.
GTGGCCGTTCCAGAGGTAGAGGGTGTTCATCCTCAGGTCGGCGAGGTAGTCGAGGTATTCGGTCCAGTAGGCCTTGTCGTAGAAGAACGGGAACTCCTCGGGTGTATAGGGATACTCGTAAACCTTTCGGCCGGGCAGGTAATAGGTCTTTTGCATGCCGATGCAGGGGCCGCGCAGCACCATCACCGGGGTTTCGGAAAGGTGCATCGGGGCCGCAGGGAAGGCGCCAGTTTGGCGAATGAGGCTCGCGAGTTCGAGAGTGCCGTAGAGCAGGCCGGAATCGTCCGCGCCGTTAATGGTGACGACGCCGTCGCCTCCGGTCATGATGCCGAAGCTCTCGGGAGCGGCGGGGGAGGCGGAGCGACTGAAGACGATGCGCGGGGCGTTTTCCGGAAGCACGGCGCGGAGGCGCTCGATGCCGTAGAGCACGCGGGGCGACGCGCCCGAGGGCGGGACGACCTCGCCTCGGAGCAAGGGGGCGACGAGCGCGGCGAACAGGGCGAGGAGGCGGAACTTCATGGCAGCGGGGTGATGACGACGTCGTCGATGAGGAAGGAGGCGGTGGGCGATTTGGCGTCGGCGCCGGGTAGGTCGCGGCCGCCGTAACCACGTTGCCGATACGGTCCGGTGCGGAAGGAGAGGCGTTCGACCGTGGTGACGGGGTCGGTGAAGAAAGCGGGACGGGGCAGGGCGGTCTTGCCGTCCATAAGAATGGTGCAGCGGTCCGCGTCGGGGGCGGCGGGAATCTCGAAGGTAAATTCGTGCCAGGCGCCGGCGTCGTAGGGGCCGGCGTCGAGCCACTGGGCCTCGTGGCAGGCGCGGAGGCGGCCGTTCTCCTCGAAGGCGAGGCGCACGGGGCGGAGGCCGGAGCCGTCCAGCAACTCGATTTCGAGACGGGCGTCGGTTTGGCGGGCGAAGACCTTGAAGGAAATTTTCACGCCGTGGGTGGCGGGGAAAACGCGGTCGGCGCGAGCGTAGTCGTAAGGGTCCTCGTCGCGCAGTTCGAGGGCGCGGCGGCCTTCGGCGTCGACGACGCGCACGGGCGCCCAGAGCGGCGAGTAGATGTTCCAGCCAGCGGGGAGCGAGCCGGGCGTGGCGGTGTCGAACGTGTCTTTGACCGGGCCGCTCACCGTGGCGGTGACGGGAACAGGCACGCGGGCGACCCAGATGTCCTCCTTGTTGACGGAGTAGGTGAGCCAGAAGGCATCTTTCGCGGACGCGATCGCGTCGCCGGAGTCGAATGCCTCGATGCCGCGCACGTATTGCGGGCCCATGTTTTTCAGGTAGCCGCCGAAGCGCTGGTCGGGGAGCTCGCCGTGGATGGCCCAGAGATTGGAGAAGGTGGCGCTGTCCTCGCTCGTGGCGATGACGAGCGGGTAGCGGTTGCGATTGGTGGGGTTGAAGACGAGGCCGTAGCGGCCGTCGCCGGTGCGTTGGAGCCAGTATTTCGAGGCGTTTTGCGGAATGTTTTCGGCGAAGACTTTTTCGGTCCAGGTTTCGCCTTTGTCGGTTGTGGTGGCGACGAGGCGGTTTTTCCAGATGCCGAGGGTGGTGCCGTCGGGACGCGTAACGGTGGAGAGCGCCTTGCCTTTGACGCGATAGAAGCCGCTTTCGTCGAGCTGGTCCTCCTCCCACCATTGAGCGGTCACGAGTTTGTCGGCGAGGAGGGCGTCGCAGGCGGCGACGAAACCGGCGTCGGTCGAGTCTTTGTAAGGGGGGAAGGGGAGTTTGAAATTCGGGAGGTCGGATTTGGCGTTGGCGCGGATGACGTGGATCGGGCCGAAGCTGCCGTCGGCGCGGACCTCGCGCACGGCGCGGCCGAGACCGTTGCCGTCGTTGGGCGAGGGATGCTTGCCGTAAAAGCTCAAGACGAGCAGGCGGCCGTCGGGCGCGACGTAGAAACCCATGCGCTGGTGGGCAATGGTTTTTGTGCCGTCGGGAAGCGTGACGGCGGGGAACACGATCCGCGGAGCGCCCCAAGAGAGGCCGTCGGTCGAGGTGGTAAGCGAGGTGACGGTGGGATTGTCGTGCTCGTTCACCGCGCCGCTGAGGAACTCGAGATAAAATTTGCCGCGCCAGCGGGCGAGCATCGGCGCGTGATTGTAGGTGTCGGTCAGGCCGTCGGCGTGGGCGGAGGCGGTGCGGTTGGCGCGGTAGACCTGGATGTTTTGCACGCCGACGACGGGGCGGAGGCCGCCGTCGGCGGTGGGCGCGACGTCGACGACGCCATCAAAGCGCACGGGAGCCGCCGGTTTGGCGGCCGGCCCGGTTTTGGGCGACTCCGCCGCGTGAATCGCCAAGGGGAACAGGAGCGCGACGGACGCGAGCGGGAGTCGAGATTTCATGGGCGGTGAGCGGCGGGGTGGCGGACGAGGGTGGCGGCGAGCTTGAGCGCTTCGATGAGGCTGCGCGGGTCGCCGCGGCCGGTGCCGGCGTTGGCGAAATCGGTGCCGTGCTCGACGGAGGTGCGGATGATGGGGAGGCCGAGGGTGACGTTCACGCCGCGCCAGATGCCGAGCATCTTGGCGGCGACGTGGCCCTGATCGTGATACATGGCGACGGTGCCGTCGAACTCGCCCTGCGCGGCGCGGAAGAAAATCGTGTCGCCCGGCCAGGGGCCGCTGACGTCCATGCCGAGGGCGCGGGCCTGCTCGATGGCGGGCGCAATGTAGGTCGCCTCCTCGTCGCCGAAGAGACCGCCCTCGCCGGCGTGCGGATTGAGGCCGGCGACGGCGAGTTTGGGCTTGGCGATGCCGAGGCGTTTCACGGCTTCGTTGGTGAGTTGGAGAACCTTGATGATGCGCTCGGGGCGCACGCGGTCGATGGCCTGGCGGAGCGAGACGTGGGTGGAGACGTGGCTGACGCGGAGCTTGTCGGCGACGAGCATCATGGTGGCGCCGGGGGCCTTGCAGACGTCGGCGAGCAGGCCGGTGTGGCCGTCGAAGTGGTGGCCGGCGGCGTTGAGCGCGGCCTTGTTGATCGCGGAGGTGACGATGCCGCCGACGCGGCCGGCGAGGGCGAGCTCGGCGGCGGTTTTGACGTATTCGTAGGCGGCGTGGCCGGCCATGGGACTGACCTTGCCGACGGGAACTTGCGCGAGGTCCACGTTTTTCAAGTCGAGGACATCGAGCGCGTCGGGGGAGAAGCGGGCGGCCTCGGGCTCGGTGACGGCGTTGAGGCGCAGCGTGGTGCCGGTGTAGCCTTGGGCGCGTGCGAGGGTGGCGGCGTCGCCGACGATGAGCATGCGGCCGAGGGTGCGCACCTCGGGTTGCGAGAGGGCCTTCAGGATGAGTTCCGGGCCGGTGCCGGAGGGATCGCCGAGGGTGAGGGCAAGCGGTCTGTCGTCGGAGGCCATGGCAGGCTTATAGCGCGGTTTCGCCGATCGCCGAGGTGCTTTTGGGGGGCGGCTCGGTCGGGCCGGCCCCGGCCCCTCCGGATTGCTCGGGATGCGCCCCTCCCCG
>CBIHRE010000592.1:0-3457 GCA_966212385.1 uncultured Akkermansia sp.
GCCATGCTTGGCTCGCCGGTGCGCAGCGGTGGCGGCCTGGCAACGCGTCCGCCGCGAGAAGCGCGCCCGCAACAAGGCCGAACGGAAAGAGAACCTGCACGAGGCGATTGTTTAGGTGCGGCATTCGATAGGACCGGGGTAACCTAAAAAGCCCGGCCATGTGTCGCCGCGAGCCGTGGAGAAGCAGGCACGAAAGGCGTTCTTTCGTGTCAGCTTCTGGCGGCAGCATCGAAGTTATTAATATCTGAAGATAAGAATTTTAATCGAAATCGAACTGGCTTTTTTGGCGATATTCTGGGCGATCATCTTTGATAGAGGGTAGCTCCGTGAATGGCTCTGTCAGTCTTGACAGATAAGGTAGTTGAAATACTCAATTAAGGCATTACAACTACTCAAATGAACCGCTTCGGCCGCGATACACTCGAGCAAGCGCTCACCCTGCTTGGTGAAATCGTGGCTGCACGCGGTCATCCCGCCGAGCACTTCGTAGTTTGTGGCGGTTCCTCGCTTCTCGCGCTTGGACTCATCAGTCGCACCGCCACGCGCGACGTGGATGTGCTTGCCCGACTGGAATCCCGTCGGCTCGTCCAAGCCAAACCGCTTTCGCCCGCAATCCGCGAGGCAGCTGACGCCGTTCGCACCCAGCTCGACCTGCCCGTCGATTGGTTTAACACCGGCCCGGCCGACGATTCCTTTTTCCGTCTCGGCTTTCCGATTGGGATCGAGGAGCGCCTCACGCATCGCACCTACGGTCCGGCGCTGACCATAGGGTTCGTCGGCCGCTACGACCAGATCCACTTCAAGCTCTATGCCGCCGCTGACCAAGGACCCGGCCGTCATGTCTCCGATCTGCTCGACCTGAAACCCACGGCCGACGAACTCCTCGCCGCTGCCCGCTGGACTCGTCTGCAAGACCCCTCCGAAGGCTTTCGTTTCGTTCTTGCCGATCTCCTTCAGCACCTCGGCCATGCCCAAATCACCGATCAACTTTAAGGTGGAGGCTCGGGAGGCCACCCTCGATCTTCTTTGGCGTCAGTGGATCGCGCTTGGCGTCTCCGGCCATGGCGCACCTATCTCCGGCCATGCCATGGTGGATCCGGAAGCTCTTCTCCTCGCCTCCACTACCTTGGCCCGCTACGACGCCCGACTCTTCGACGAAGTGCTCGACTGGCTGCACGACCAGGCGGATTGGATAAACCTCCAGCGCCTTGCCCGCCTCCACAAGGACTACTCCCTCGGCGATGCGTCTATCCTCTCGGTAATCGCCACCCGCTTAGCTCGGCTGCCGGCCCATAAAAAATGGAGTGCCTTGGTTCGCCCGCCGTCGACTTCTCCGGCCCCGGTTTCGCTATTCCCGGCCGACGGGCACTTCGGCCCGTCTGACCCGGACTTTCTCGCCCATGGCTGGCTGCGTGGCCCCGCCCGCTATCGTGGCCTTTCCGTCGCGCCGCGCATGGACCAGGCCGGCAACCTTCTGCTAAAGCTTCGCGCCCTCTTTGGCCGCCAGTCCCGCGCCGAGGTGATGGCTTGGCTCTTGGCTCGGGAAGCAGGACACCCGGCCGAGATCGCCCGGCAGACCGGCCATTTTCGTCGGTCAATTCAACTCGCTCTAAACGAACTCGAGCGTTCGGGCCACATCCGCGCCCGTCGCGAGGCGCGGGCCAAACAGTTTTCCCTCGTTCACGACGACTGGCGCTTTCTCGCGACTTGGAAGACCCCGCGCGAAAAGGCCTTTCCTGACTGGTTCCCTTGGGCCGGCCTCTTCCGCTGGTTGGAGGAATTCCACGCTTTGCTCGACGACGACAAACTCGTTGCGGCCTCACCTGAGTTTCAGGCCATCGAGTGGGGGCGACGCCTGAATTACGCGCCGCTGGCCGAAGTTCCCGCCCTTGTCGCGCTCAGCTTCCCGGTCGAAGCCCGCGGTGCTGAAGCGCTGATCTCCCACCAACAGCGGTTCCGCCAAGTCATCGCGCAGCTCGCTGTGGAATAAATCGAAAGCGACCAAGCCGAGCTTGATCCACCCTGGACCGGTTTCCTCCAAGGATCCATGTGACGAAAAGGGAGCGATCAACCGTTTCCATTCGCGCACATCATCAGCGGCGCCTTGTTGGATGTAACCAGCAACGCTCGGGTCTTAGGGTATCGGAAGCGATGATCCCGCAGGGACGACGCCGCGCCGAGTGAGGAAATCGTGCAGCAGATAACGATGAAGCCGACCGTTGCCGTCCTCGAAGGGATGGTGGAAAACAAAACCGAATGAGGCGGCGACGGTGTAGCGCGCCGTCAAACACGACCCCCGGCTTTACGACCTTCTGGCTTTGGTAGACACCTTGCGCCTCGGGAGCGCGCGCGAGCGCAAGATCGCGGAGCAGGACCTGGCGAAGCGTCTGATGGACGTGACCCATGCTTAACCCTGATCTGATTGCCAAGGTTGCGCAGAAGCTTGACCCGCTCGGCCTCAACTTCGCTTTCGTCGGCGGCTCTATTGTGGAACTCCTGCTCGACCGGCCGGACTTGTCGCCGATGCGTCCGACTGACGATCTCGACGTCATCGTGGAGGTGATGGCGAAACCAACCGACGTTATTCCGACCTGGAGGTGGGCCTTCTTTATCCGTCCGCGCAATCAGGGCGTGAAACGGGGCAGCGTTGGAAAACTGAGGCCGCGCAGAACATCGCTCCACGTGGCGGCCGGAGCCGGCGGGAGGTAGGCGTGACTGGAGCGGTCGTAGCGACCTTCGATCCCGGTGAGCGCATGGAGCGCGGAAGTGGCGGCGGCCTTTACGCCGTCGTCCGTGGCGCGGGCGCCGGCGTTGAAATCGTTGCCTGGCCACGAAACGTGGTCCCAGGCGACGAGGCTGTAGAGCCGGCAGGCGGAGAAATCGTCGGCCGGGGTCTCTTCATACGCGGAGGGCGGACAGAGCTGAGGGCGACCTTGGCCCGGCGTCTTCGCCAACGGTCGAACGAGAAAGTCGATCCCATGGTGGCGCGCGCGACGCGGAGCGCACTCTTGATAAGGATCGTAATAAAGCGCGCTCAGGGATGGCCAAGAGGCCGCGTGCGCGGAGAGAAGCGACTCGAGGACGATCTCTAGTTGCGCGCCGAGTAGGCCTTGGAAGGGGCCGGCGAACTGACCGCAGCCAAGACCGGGCACGGTAACGAAAGCCCGGACGCTCAGCCGGGCGGCGTGTTCTTGGATAAAAGCGAAAACCGGACGCAGGCGCCGGACGTAAAGCTCGGCGTAGCCGGCGGGGTTCAGGGCTCCCGCTCCGTCCGTCACCTCGGCCCAGTCGGCGGGCGGCTGACCGCAGCCGTTGCGAAGCAGCGCGCCCGGTGTGAACACAAGCGAGGCAGGAAAGGGCGCCGGGTGCGGGACTGGTTCGCGGTGCCTGCCGTCATCGTAGACCAGCACATCGGCGGCGACCGTGGCACGCGGGGCGCCGCGGCGCGCCGCCCTGC
>CBIHRE010000593.1:0-3448 GCA_966212385.1 uncultured Akkermansia sp.
GTGTCGCTCGCCGGCCAGCCCCGCCGCTTCCTGCGCCTGGTCGTCACCGCCCCCTGATTCTACTTTGGCAAAATAAGGTGCCGGCTTGGAGGGCTGAGCTCCGTCTCAGCTGTTTTCCGCCTACGCGCGGACCGGACAGAGCCGGTCCCTCCACCGAAAACATTGAGCTTACCAAAGTAGAACTAGCCCAAAGCGGAAACCCACCCGGCCGCCGCCACCACCGTCGGCCGGGTTCTCAACGGGAGCCTCCCGCACCGAAACGGCAGGCCGGTCATGGCAGCGGAAGCTCGGCGCGTTTTCGCCAAGCGCGCTAAAAAAGGAAATAACGCTGCGCCATCGGCAGCACCTTGGCGGGCTCGCAGGTGAGGTGCTCGCCGTCGGCGGTGACGTGGTAGGTCTCCGGGTCGACCTTAATGACGGGCATGGCGTCGTTGAGCACCATGTCGCGTTTGCCGATCTTGCGGCAGTTCGAGACCGGTTCGAGGCGACGGCGCAGGCCGAGGTCGGCAAGTTTGCCGAGTTGGAGCGAGGCTTGGGAAACGAAGGTGAGATTGGTCGCGCCGAGGGCGCCGCCGGCCGCGCCCCACATCGGACGGTAGAAGGTGGGCTGCGGCGTGGGAATGGACGCGTTGGGGTCGCCCATGTTGGCCCAGGCGACGAAGCCGCCCTTGAGCACGAGCTCGGGCTTCACGCCGAAGAGCGCGGGCTTGAACACGACGAGGTCGGCGAGCTTTCCGACTTCGATGGAGCCGACGATGTGGCCGATGCCCTGCGCGATGGCAGGGTTGATCGTGTATTTCGCGACGTAGCGGAGGGCGCGGAAGTTGTCGGCGGCGGGATGCGAAGGCCCGGCGAGCTTGCCGAACTGGAGCTTCATCTTGTGCGCGGTCTGCCAAGTGCGGAGGATCACTTCTCCGATGCGGCCCATGGCCTGCGAGTCGGACGACATGATCGAGATGGCGCCGAGGTCGTGGAGGCGGTCCTCGGCTGCGATGGTCTCGGGGCGGATGCGCGACTCGGCGAAGGCCACGTCTTCGGGGATCTTGTTGTCGAGGTGGTGGCAGACCATGAGCATGTCGAGGTGCTCGTCGATGGTGTTGACCGTGAAGGGGCGCGTGGGATTGGTCGAAGACGGGAGGACGTTGGCCTCGCCGCAAACGCGGATGATGTCAGGCGCGTGGCCGCCGCCGGCGCCTTCGGAGTGGAAGGTGTGGATGGTGCGGCCCTTGAAAGCGGCGAGCGTGTCGTCGACGAAGCCTGCCTCGTTGAGCGTGTCGGTGTGGATCGCGACCTGCACGTCGAGCTCGTCGGCGACGCCGAGGCAGGTGTCGATCGCGGCGGGCGTGGTGCCCCAGTCTTCGTGGAGTTTGAGGCCGAGCGCGCCGGCGAGGATCTGATCGCGGAGCGGCTGCGGGGTGGCGCAGTTGCCCTTGCCCATGAAGCCGAGGTTCATCGGGTAGGCCTCGGCGGCCTGGAGCATGCGGTGAATGTTCCACTCACCGGGCGTGCAGGTGGTGGCGAGGGTGCCGTGCGAGGGACCGGTGCCGCCGCCGAGCATGGTGGTGACGCCGGAACTGATGGCCTCGTCGATTTGCTGCGGGCAGATGAAGTGGATGTGCGTGTCGATACCGCCGGCGGTGAGGATGCTGCCCTCGCCCGCGAGCACCTCGGTGCAGGCGCCGACGATCATCGGGTTCTTCTTGCCGGTCTTCGGATCGGGGAAGACGGAGCCGATGCCATTTTGGATGCCAGGGTTGCCGGCGTGGCCGATGCCGACGATGAGGCCGTGTTTGATACCGATGTCGGCTTTGATGACGCCGAGCTTCGCGTCGAGGATAAGGGCGTTGGTGATGACGAGGTCGAGAGACTCGGCGTCGGCCGCGGTGCCGGACTGGCCCATGCCATCGCGGATGACCTTGCCGCCGCCGAATTTGATCTCGTTGCCGTAACCGCCGCCCTCGGCGATGAGGTCGCGCTCGACCTGGATGAAGAGCTCGGTGTCGGCGAGGCGAACCTGGTCGCCCACGGTGGGGCCGAACATCTCGGCGTATTGGCGGCGGGTAAGTTTCAGAGGCATGGACTAAGAATCAGAATTTTTTGGCCACAGAGAGCACAGAGCTCGGACACAGAGGGCACGGAGGAAAGACAGGAGGGTCGGAAGAGAGCAGAGGTTTGAGGCTCGGACTCTGTGTTCTCTGTGTCCGAGCTCTGTGTCCTCCGTGGCGAAGATCGAAAGGATCGAAAAATGATCAGAGCGGTCCGTTGATCTTGGCGTTGAGGCCCCAGACTTCGCGGGTGCCGGCGAGGGCGACGAGTTCGACCTGCTTGGTGTCGCCCGCCTCGAAGCGGATGGCGGTGCCGGCGGGGATATTGAGACGAAATCCACGCGCGGCTTCGCGGTCGAAGCGCAACGCGGAGTTCGTCTCGTAAAAGTGGAAGTGCGAACCGACTTGGATGGGACGGTCGCCGGTGTTGGCGACGGCGAGCGTCTTGGTCGCGAGGCCGAGGTTGGCGTCGAAGGGGGCGGCGTCGGCGGCGACGATGATTTCTCCGGGGATCATGGCGGGCTCAGCGGATGGGGTGATGGACGGTGACGAGCTTGGTGCCGTCGGGGAACGTGGCCTCGACCTGCACGTCGTGGATCATCTCGGGAACGCCTTCCATGACCTGATCCCGGGTGAGGATCGTGGTGCCGTAGCTCATAAGGTCGGCGACACTGCGGCCGTCGCGCGCGCCCTCCATGATCTCGTAGGTGATGATGGCGACGGCCTCGGGATAGTTGAGCTTGAGACCGCGGGCCTGGCGGCGGCGGGCGAGGTCGGCGGCGGTGACGACGAGGAGTTTTTCGCGTTCGCGAGGGGTGAGATGCATGGATGAAGGGCGACGGATTTAACCGCGAATGGACACAAATCGACGCGAATGCAGGCGGGATTCAAACCTGCAGATGCTCCTTCACCACTTCGTCGGTTAGGTCGGCGACCGGGCCGCTGATGGTGACGGCGCCGCGGTCCATGGCGTAGAAGCGATCGGAGACCTCGCGGCAGAAGTCGACGTATTGCTCGACGAGAAGGATCGCGAGGGCGCGCTCCGAGGAGAGTTGTTTCACGGCTTGCTTGATCTCGTCCACAGCGTGGTCGGCCTCGGCAAGCGCGGCGGCGGGAGCGGCGGGGGCTTTGAGTTTTTTCAGGGTGTCGCCGATCTGATCGATGATGGAGGGCTGGATGCCCTCGGTGGGCTCGTCGAGGATGAGGAGCTTGGGATCGGTGAGAAGCGCGCGGCCGATGGCGAGCTGCTGCTGCTGGCCGCCGGAGAGGACGCCGCCCTTGCGCGAGAGCATGTCCTTCAGCACCGGGAAGAGGCTGAAGACGCGATCTAGCATGCGCTTCGCCTCGGCGCCTTTTCGACCGTGGACGACGAGGCCGACCTGCAGGTTCTCCTCGATGGTGAG
>CBIHRE010000594.1:0-3446 GCA_966212385.1 uncultured Akkermansia sp.
CCGTCGACGCCAAGGCCAAGGCTCTCGCCGCCGCCGGCGAGGACGTCTGCGGTTTCGCCGCCGGCGAGCCCGATTTCGATACGCCCGAGCACATCAAGGAGGCCTGCATCGCCGCGCTCAAGGCCGGCAAGACCAAGTATGCGCCCACGCCCGGCATCGAGCCTCTCCGCCAGGCCATCGCCGACAAGTATGTCTCCGACTACGGACTCAAGGTCGCGCCCTCGCAGGTCATCGTTTCCCCCGGCGGCAAGTTCTCCTGCTACCTCGCCATCCTCGCCACCTGCTCGCCCGGCGACGAAGTGATCATCCCCGCACCCTATTGGGTCAGCTATCCCGAGATGGTGAAGCTCGCCGGCGCGAAGCCCGTTTTCGTGCTGGCCGACGACAGCACCGGCTTCCGCCTGACGCCCGCCCAGCTCGAGGCCGCTATCACGCCGCGCACCCGCCTGCTCATCCTCAACTCGCCCTCGAATCCCACCGGCGCCGTCTATTCCCGCGCCGAGATGGAGGCCATCGTCGCCGTGGCGATGAAGCACAACCTCTATATCCTCTCCGACGAGATCTACGAGCACCTCACCTATGACGGAGCCAAGCACGTCGCGCCCGCCACCTTCTCGAAGGATGTCGAGGCCCGCACGATCATCGTTTCCGGCTTTGCGAAGACCTACGCCATGACCGGCTGGCGCCTCGGCACCACCGTCGCCCCCGCGCCCATCGCGAAGGCCATCGCCGAGCTGCAAAGCCAGATGACGAGCAACGCCACGACCTTCGCCCAGTTTGGCGCGCTCGCCGCCCTCAAGGAGCGCGAGAAGACCCAAGCCGCGCTCGCCCAGATGCTGGTCGCCTTCGACCGCCGTCGGAAGTTCCTGCACGCCGAGCTGAACAAGATCCCCGGCATCAAGTGCCTCCTCGCCGAGGGCGCGTTCTACCTCTTTCCGAACATTTCGAGCTTCGGTCTTAGCTCCGAGGCCTTCTGCACGCAACTGCTCGACCAGAAGAAGGTTGCCGCCGTCCATGGCTCGGCCTTCGGCGCCGAAGGCTACCTGCGACTCAGCTACGCCACGAGCGACGAGATCATCAAGAAGGGCGTCACCCGCCTCGCCGAGTTCTGCGCCACGCTGAAGAAGTAAGTTCAGGCGCCCCGCCTCCGGTTTTATGACAAGCGCCCGGCCTTTCGGCCGGGCGCTTTTGTTTTCGTCGAAGCGAAACCGTTTTGCGAAAATCGCTCAGGGCGCGGCATTCACCACACGCCGACTGCGCCGCCTTTCTCGAGCAAGACCGACTCCTGCCCGAGGTGATCCTTCAGGCTCCGCACGCAGCGTTCCACCACAGCGGAGGCCTTCGCCCCCGCTGTGTCATCCGCGGAGGGCTCCGCGTTTTTTATGCCATGGCTCGTGAACGTGATAACCAAGGTCTCCTCCGTTTCACCCTGCCAGCGTCCGACCGCCTTTACGGTCGTCCATCCGTGAAAGTGTTCGTTCAAGATCGCCTCCACGGTGGCGATGTCCTGCGAGGAGAAACGTCGCGAGCCGATGTTTCGCGCGCCAAGATAAAGCCGGTAGGCGGTGTCCATGCCGTGAGCAGGGCGGTTAGGAATCAGTTCGGTTCTTGATGACGATCCGTCCGCGACGAACCGGGCTGCTCGCCTCCAGCCCGGCGCGTCTTGCGCAGGTGTTCCTCGATGTCGTGCTGGACCGCGAGCAGCGCCCAGGGATCGAAGGCGGCCGAACCTCTTTGTTCTTCGATCCAAGCCCGTTGAGACAGCAGGCGGGCCAGATGCGGATCAGCTGCGCCGGGCCAGGCTTGTGGATCGGCCACGTCCGCGTCGAAGGCGCGGTTGAGGCTGGTTTCGCAGTCTTCGACGAGATTGCGGCGGCGCAGCACTCGGCGGAGGCAGGCGGCGAGCGTCAGCGCCACCAGCGCCAGAACGGCGAGATCCGCCCGTTTCCCGGCCGCGGAGCCTACCGCCAGCACCACGCTTGCGAGCGCGAGACCGAGATGGAGCACATAGGCGAGCCGGGCCAACATCAACGCCGGTGGATTGAACTCCCGGGGTGAGGACATGGCGGAAAGTAAATCCTTGTTCGGATGCGCGGCAAACGTGGAGAAGCGATGACGGGACAAAATTGGTGCGGCCGCGTGTTCGCCACCGCGCTTGGGCCAGCCCCGGCCGCTTCGTCGCGATCACGGAAGCGCTACCGAGCGGCTAGGGGCGGGGAGGGCGGCCGGCCGCCGTGCTGGTTCATCGGTATCGATTTTTTACAAAAACCCGAGCGAAACCCCCGATCAGCACTTTTTACGCCACCGTGATTTTTCGGCTTGAAACTCCCCGGCGGGCTCCGCACCTTGGCCGATTCCGCGCGCCCGTCGCGCCTCCGCACCCGCTCGCATGGACTCCTCGCTCACCCGTAATTTCTGCATCATCGCCCACGTCGACCACGGCAAGACCACCTTGTCGGATCGCCTGCTGGAATACACGAACACGGTCGAGCAGCGCGTCCTCACCGACCAGCACCTCGACGCGATGGACCTCGAGAAGGAGCGTGGCATCACCATCAAGTCCCATCCGGTGACCATGACTTACCACGCGAAGGACGGCCACGCGTATAAGATCAACCTCATGGACACCCCGGGCCACGTGGACTTCGCCTACGAGGTCTCCCGCTCGCTCGCCGCCTGCGAGGGCGCCGTCCTCCTCATCGACGCCGCCCAAGGCGTCGAGGCCCAGACCGTCGCCAACGCCCACCTCGCCACCGCGCAGGGCCTGAAAATCATCCCGGTCATCAACAAGATCGACCTGCCCTCGGCCAACCTCGAGCTCTGCACCCAGCAGCTCGAGGACATCCTCATGATCCCCGCCGAGGAGGCGATCCTCGCCTCCGGCAAGACCGGCATCGGCATCCAAGACATCCTCGAGGCCGTCGTCGCCCGCGTGCCGCCGCCGCGCTGGACGCACTATCCCGCCACCCGCGCCCTCGTCTTCGATTCGCTCTACGACAGCTACCGCGGCGTCATCACCTACGGCCGCGTCTTCTCCGGCTCGGTCAAGGCCGGCGACCAGATGATGCTGATGAGCAACGGCCAGAAGTCCGAGATCAAGGAGGTCGGCGTCTTCACCCCGAAGATGACCAAGACCGACTCCCTCGACGCCGGCGACGTCGGCTACATCGTCTCCAACATCAAGGACACCTCCGAGATCAAGATCGGCGATACGCTCACCCTCGCGCGCCAGCCCGCCGCCGAGATGCTGCCCGGCTACAAGGAGGTCCGCCCGATGGTGTTCTGCGGCCTGTATCCGCTCGAGAGCAACGACTACGAAAAGCTCAAGGCCGCCCTCGGCCGCCTGCGCCTCAACGACGCCGCCTTCCTTTACCAGTCCGAGTCTTCCGTGGCGCTCGGCTTCGGCTTCCGCTGCGGCTTCCTCGGCCTGCTCCACATGGAGATCA
>CBIHRE010000595.1:0-3445 GCA_966212385.1 uncultured Akkermansia sp.
CGAGCGGCGCGGCAGCCGATCGACCCAGACGCCGGCCAGCAGGCTGGTCAGCAGGTAGGGGAGCGTTCGCGCGGCCGCCAGCACCCCCATCTCGCCCGCCCCGGCGCCGAGCACGACGACCGCCGTCAGCGGCAGCGCCCGCGTCGGCTGGACCAACCACACGACCCGCTATCCGCGCGGCATTCCCGACGACAACAACGACGGACTCTTCGTCTCGCTCTCGGGCACATGGCCCGCCAGCCAAAAGGTCAACTACACCTTGGCGCTCTCCCAGGACTACAGCACCACCTCGAGCAACTTCCAGACTCGCACCTCGAGCGCGGATCTCACCGGCCAGTTTTCGCACACCGTAAAATTCTCGACCCGCGCCAATGTCGGCGTCGGCCAGACCGAGTTTTTGAGCGGTTTTGGCAAAGGCGCGACGGCACCGATCCAAGGCTTCCAAGGCCAGGATCGCACGGACCACTACCTGACCGCCGGCGTCGGGGCGAACTACACGATCAACAACCACGTTTCGGTGGGCGCCAACTACTCCTACTACCGCAACTGGTCTGATCAGTCGTCCTACGCCTTTGAACGGCACTCCATCGGGGTAAGCGTGTCCACCCGGTGGTAAAACCGCCGGTTGCCGATCGGCGCCCTTTTCGTTCGTTCTCGTTCTCATGAGCTCCTTTGCCGCTCGCCTTGTCTTTACGCTCCTCTTGCTTGCCGCCGCGTGCGGACTCCGCGGGCAGAGCGAATCAGCCCCCCGCCCCGCCTCCGGCACCACCTCTTCGCCCGCTTACGTCCTGACCAACACAGACCAGATCAACGTGGTCGTCTTCGACGAGCCCCAACTCTCCAAGATCGCGCGCATCGACTCGCAGGGCCGCATCAACCTCCCGCTCGTCGGCGAGGTAGCGGTTTCCGGCCTGAAGATCGCCGACGCGCAGGCCGCCATCGAAAAGGCCTACGTGGAGGGCCGCTACCTGCGCTCCCCGCGTGTCACGATCACCGTCGAGGAATACGCGGCGCGCGAAGTCTCCATCCAAGGCCAGGTGCGCAGCCCCGGTCGCTACCCGCTGCCCATCGAGGCGAGCATGACCATTCTTGAGCTCGTCACCCGCGCCGGAGGCTTCAACGACACGGCCAAGGGCACCGCCGTCCGCGTCACCCGCATCATGCCGGACGGCTCGAAAAAGAATTTCGAGGTCGACGTCGAAAGCCTGATCAAGGGTCGCCGCGGCGCCAATGTGCAGGACAACTCCCTCGTTCTCGAACCCGGTGACATCGTATTCGTCCCCGAGCGTCTGATCTGATTTAGCCTTCGTCTTTAATCTTTCCGATGGCCGACGCCGCCCACACACCCCCGCCCAGCGCCGCCTCGCGCGCCGCCGCGCTCGATGACGATGTCGTCGAACGCCGCACCCTCCGCGCTTACTATGTGATCGTCCGCGAACGGCTCTGGATCGCCCTGCCCCTCGCCCTCATCGCCGCGATCGGCTTCGCCTACTACAAATCGCGCGCCGTCCCGCTCTACCAGAGCACCGCCTCGATGCGCGTCGAGAAGCCGGAAAAGATCGTCACCAGCCAGGAGGTCGTCGAAACCGCCATCACCAGCGACATCGAGCTCAACACCCACCTCCAGGTGATGAACTCCGCCATGCTTCGCAGCAAGGTGGCCGCATCCTTCACCCCCGACGAGGTCAAGATCCTCCAAAAGCCCTACCTCGCCACGCTCTCCCCCGGCCAGTCTCCTCCGGGAGTCGGCTCCCTGGTGGGCGACATCACCATCGAGGCGGTCCGCAACAGCTTTCTCATCAAGATCCACGCCCGCCACCGCAACCCCGAGGCGGCCGCGTTGATCGCCAACCGCTACCGCGACCAGTTCATTCTCTATCTGCTCGAAAGCGTCAGCAATCGCAGCGAAGACGCCGTCGCCTACCTGAAAACCCGCGCCGATGAGCTCAGGGTGGAAGCCAAGGCCGCCGAGCAAAAGCTGCTCGATTACATGACCAAGAACAATTTGGTCTCTCTCGATAACAGCGTAAACATCGTCGCCGATCGCCTGAAGAGCGTAAACGCGGCGCTCCAGGAGGTGCACCTCGCCCGCCTCGCCTACGAGGATCAGTTTAACCAAGTCGACGCCTTCCGCCGCGAGAACAAGAATCTCCTCGAGCTTTCCTACATCTCCACCCACGGCACCGTCCCTGGTTTGCGCGAACAGATCGCGGAACTCGTCCGCACGCAGACCGTCTTGTCCGATCGTTATCTCGAGCGACACCCCAGGATGATCGACCTCGCCAACTCGATCGCCGTCGCCCAGGCCCAGCTTCAAAAGGCCGTCGAGTTGGCGATCGCCGATCTGGAGGCCACCCTCGCCAAGGCTCGCGAGCGCGAAGTCTCCCTGCAGCGCGAATTCGAAGCCAACGTGAAGGAGCAATACCGTCTTCGCGACATCGGCGTGGAATTCAAGTCGCTCGAAGCGGCCGCCGGCATCGCCAAGAACAACTACTCCGAGCTGCTCAACCGCCTCACCCAGGCGACCAACTCCTCGAACATCGAAAAAATCCCCGTGCGCCGCCTCGACGACGCCGTCCCGTCCTACTCGCCCTTCACGCCCAATCTCCAGGCGATCACCCGCACCTCCGTCCTCCTCGGATTCGGCGTGTTTTTCGGCGTCGCCTTCGGTCTTTCCTTTGTCGACGACCGCATCAAGTCCGCCTGGGACGTCGAGCACTTCATCGGAGCCAACCTTCTCGGCATCATTCCCGATCTTTCCGACATCCAGGACCGGGAGAAATACCGTCTCGTGCTCGACAACCAGAACGAGCGCGGCTCCGAGTCCTTCCTCGGCGTCTACAGCGCGGCCAAGATCCATTCGAAGCTCGATTTCCCCAAAGCCGTCCTCGTCACCTCCACCATTCCCGGCGAGGGCAAGACCTTGGTCTCATCCAACCTCGCGGGCAGCTTCGCGCGGCACGGCAAACGCACCCTGATCGTCGACTGCGACCTACGTCGCCCGATGTTGCATCGCCACTTCGAACAGCAGAACGACGCCGGCCTGCTCAAGTGGTTCGAAAACGGCGCACGCCTCGACGCCACGCGCGTTTCCGAGCTCCCCGATCTAGGCGTGCTTAACATCGGCGAAAATCTCGATCTCCTGCGCTCCGGCGGCCGCTCCAAGAGCCCCACCGAATTGCTTGAGAGCCCGGCCTTCACCCAGCTCATCGACCGCCTGAAAAAGGAATACGACCTTGTGGTCGTCGATTCCCCTCCGCTCGGCGCCGTGACCGATTCCTTGCTTATCGCCGAGAGCACCGACGAGGTCGTCTACGTCTGTCGTTTCAATCGCGCTCTGCGGAAGCACATTCGCCTCTACATCAAGGCCCTGCGCCAAGGCAAAAACGAGATCCTCGGCGTCGTCCTCAACGGCCTCTCCTCGCGTCGAATCGAGTATTACTCC
>CBIHRE010000596.1:0-3430 GCA_966212385.1 uncultured Akkermansia sp.
CCCCCTTGCTCGGGCGGGACAAAGTGGTCAGCGGCTACGCCTCCGCCGAGTTCAGCTACGAACGCTTCTTCGCCGAACTCGATAAACGCCGCTTGTCGGACAAACAGGCGTTCACCGTCGCCATCGCCGCGCGCGTGCGCGACATCGAAGTCAAAAACGTCCTCGTTTACGATTCCCGGCCGCGGAAAGGCGTCGGTCCGATACCCGACGCGCTCGAAGAGGATTACACGATCATGGATCGTCGCATCCGCCTCTCGTTTGCCCCCCCCTCGGAAGCCGATTCCCCCACCCGCCTCCGCCTCTCCGACCTCGCCCTCCTCACCGGACTGGGCATCACCTTCCTCCTCGGCCTCTCCGTCCATCTCGCGCGCGTCGCCAAAAGCGGCCAACGCGAAACCGAACGCGCCAACGCCCTCCTCCGCGCCGAAATCGAGGAGCGCCGCCAGGCCGAGGCCGCCCTCCGCGCCTCCCAGCTCGCCGAGCGCAAACTCGGCCTCGTCGCCGCCCGCACCGACAACGTCGTCGTCATCGCCCGCCCCGACGGCGGCATCGAGTGGATCAACGAAGCCTTCACCCGCCTCCTCGGCCCCGCCTTGCCCGAGGTCGTCGGCCGCCCCGCCATCGAGCTCATCGCCGCGCACGACTCCGCCGCCGCCCTCAAACTCCGCCAGGCCGTCGACGCCGGAGAAGCCGTCGCCTGCGACGTCTCCTGCCGCTCCCGCACCGGCCGCCGTCACGACCTCTCCCTCGACCTCCAGCCCGTCTACGCCCAGGACGGCCGCCTCGAACACCTTATCCTCCTCGCCGTCGACATCACCCAGCGCGTCGAGACCGAACGCGAACTCCGCCGCGCCAAGATCGAGGCCGACGCCGCCTCGCGCGCCAAGAGCGACTTCCTCGCGTCCATGTCGCACGAGATCCGCACCCCGATGAACGGCGTGATCGGCATGACCAGCCTCCTCCTTCACACCGAGCTCACCGACGACCAGCGCGACTCCGTCAACACCATCCGCCAGTCCGGCGAGACCCTTCTCGCCATCATCAACGACATCCTCGACTTCTCCAAGATCGAGTCCGGCCACCTCGAGCTCGAGCTCATCCCCTTCGATCTCGCCGCCTGCGTCGAGGAGACCGTCGAGCTCTTCGCCCCCGTCGCCGCCAATCGTGGCATCGACCTCGCCTACCGCATCGACCCCACCCTGCCCGCCTGGATCGAAAGCGACCCGACCCGCCTGCGGCAGATCATGGCCAACCTGATCAACAACGCGGTCAAATTCACCCCCGCCGGCTCGGTCTCCATCGAGTTCGCCCCCGACCCCGTCCGCCCGGGCCTGCTCCTCGGCCATGTCCGCGACACCGGCATCGGCATCCCCCGCGAACGCGCCGACCGCCTCTTCAAGCCCTTCTCCCAAGTCGACTCCTCCACCACCCGCAAATACGGCGGCACCGGCCTCGGCCTCGCCATCTGCCACCGCCTCACCCAGCTCATGGGCGGCACCATCGAGGTCGCCAGCACCCCCGGCGAAGGCTCCGTCTTCAGCTTCACCCTGCCTCTCCGGCCCTCCGCCGCGGCCGTCGAGACCCCCGCCCTGCCCCCGCCCGAGCCCCGCCCGGTGATCCTGCTCTTGGAGTGCCAGCCGCTGAATCGCCGGCGCCTCGTCGAACAAATTTCATCCCACCTCGGCCCGGTCCTCGCCCCACCCTCTCCCGGCGAGCTCGCGACCATGCTCGCGAAGTCGACCCTGCGCCCCTCCGCCATCGTGCTCGACGCCTCGCTTCTCGCCGAGCCCTCCACCCGCGGACTCGTGTTGCCCGCGCTCCGCCCCCTCGGCCTCCCCGTGCTCTGGCTCCACCCCGCCGGCCGCCCGCCGCAAAAACCCTCCGAAGTCGGCCCCGTCCACGCCTCCCTCGCCCGCCCCGCGCGCAACGGCCACGTGCTCGCCTCGCTCCGCCAGCTTCTCTCGCTCGAACCCGCGCCGCGCGCCGCCGGCCTCGCCCCGCTCGAGATCGAGCGCATCGGCGATTCGCTGCCCCTCTCCATCCTTCTCGTGGAGGACAACCTCGTTAACCAAAAGGTCGCGCTCCGCTTCCTCGATCGCCTCGGCTACCGCGCCGACGCCGTCGCCAACGGCCTCGAAGCCATTCGCGCGCTCGAAGACCGCTCCTACGACCTCGTCTTCATGGATCTCCAGATGCCCGAGATGGACGGCTTCGAGGCCGCCCGCGAGATCCGCCAGCGCATCCCCGGGGAACGCCAGCCCGTGATCATCGCCCTCACCGCCAACGCCCTCCAGGGCGACCGCGACGCCTGCCTCGCCGCCGGCATGGACGACTACATCACCAAACCGGTGAAACTCGCCGACATCGCCGCCAGCATCCAGCGTCAGTTTGCGGTCTGAGGTCGCCCCGCCCCGCGTCGCCACGAAGCCTCCGCGTGGGTTCGCACATCCCCGGATCGTCGCAAAACGACAGGCGAAGACCGCCCCGAAACGAAATCGCGCCACCCGAGGGATTTTCCTCAAGCGAGCCTTCGTTCGTGCCGATAAAGGACGAGGCTTCTCCATGTCTCCGGATCTTTCAGCGCCGCCACCGCCCGTCGCCACGCCCGCGCCGCATTCGCTCATCCTGCTCGTCGAGGACGACCGGCTCAGCCAGCGCCTCGTCGCCAAGGTCTTCGCCGGCCACGAGGTGCTCGTCGCCGAAACCGCCACCGAGGCTATGGACCTCCTGCGCCGCCACCCTCACGACGACCTCGCACGGCTCGATTCCGCGCTGGGCCGAGAAAACGGGTCCGCTTTCGACGGCGAGCTTCGGCGCCCCTCCGTTGGGCACTACCTGCCCGGCGTCGCCTACACCGGCTCGCGCGACCGCGAGGTCGTGATGCGCTACGCCGAGCTCCGGGCCCAAGCCTTTCACGTCAAACCCTACCGCGCCGAGACCTTGCTGAACGAACTCGTCCGCGCCCACGCGACGGGCCGCCGCGAGCGCCAGTTCGAGACCGCCGAGAGCGCCTGCCGTCGCATGAAGCTGAAGCCGGAGGAATACGCCGGTCTGCTCAATTCCGGCGCCGCGCTCCTCGAGCAAGACATCCAGGGCGTGCGCCGCCTCCTTCTCGCCGCCAACGATCCCCGGCTGGCCGCGCTTTTCCGGGACATCGCCCATCGCATGCCCCAGCTCGGCGTGCGCATCGTCGCCCCTCTCGCCCAGCAAGCCCAGCGCGAGCTCAACCAAGGCGACTACCACGCCTGCACGCAGACTCTCGTGGTCCTGGATGCCGTCGCGGCCCTCATCCGCCGCCGCGCGTTGGAGATCCTCTCCCTCGGCGCCTCCGTCGTCGACCCCCCCGCCCCCGCCTCTCCGCGTTCCCCCGCCCCGCCCGAGCCCCCGTGCGCAGACCGCGCCCAGCCCCCCCCCCTCCGCCCGCACCTCG
>CBIHRE010000597.1:0-3427 GCA_966212385.1 uncultured Akkermansia sp.
AAGTCGATCCACGAGGAGTTCTTGGGCAGGTAGACATCCACGGTCTTGGCGGCGTCCGTGACGGGCGCCGATCCGGGGCCGTAGAGCATGGGCGCCAGCACGGGAGCGAGCATGAGCTCATCGCCGATCATGAACTGGGTTTTCAGGTCGTGGGTCTTGGCATCCTCGGGGAATGCGAATGCTACGGGACGAATCCAGGAAGCGTTTTGGCGGGAGACGCGCCCGTTAAGGGAATAAAGATGCGGCAGCAGGCGGTAGCGGAGGTAGATGGTGTCGATGATGGCGTCGTAGAAAGGCGTGCCGGGTTCGCCAAAGCGCCAGGGCTCGCGAGGCGTATCCGTTCCATGGCTACGGAAAATCGGCAGGAAGGCGCTGAACTGCAGCCAGCGGGTGTAGAGTTCGCGATAGCCCAGGTCCGCCACGCCCTTGTCGAACTGGCCGCGCCAGAACCACTGCGGCCGCTTGGCCACGAAAAAGGCGCCGGCGTCCGTCGTGATGTAGGGGTGGCCGGCGGCGCTTATGCTCTGCACGGAGGCCACTTCCTTGGCCAGGGTTTCCCAACTGGCCGCGATGTCGCCGGTCCAAAGCACCGAACCGGTGCGCTGGCTGCCGGCGTAGCCGGAGCGGGTGAGGTTCAGCACGCGACGATCCGGGGAAGCCTTGCGCGAGTTTTCTTGGATGCCGGTCGAGTCTTGGAGCGCGTAGGCGTTGAGGAGCTGGGGATCGATGATCTTGGCGAGGCCCGCGATGTTTTTCTCATCCGCGTCCGCCGGGCGGCTCTGGCCGGTCCAGTCGGCGGTTTCCGGCTCGGTGGAATCGCACCACCACGCGTCGATGCCGTGACGGCCGAGGATTTGCCAGATGGAGTTCCAGTAGACCTCGCGGGCCTTCGGATCGAAGGCGTTGAAAAACGGCGTGCCGGCGAGGGTGTGGCCGCCCTCGGCGAGGGCCTTGCCGGCCGTGGATTGGGGGCTGGGGTTCGGCCAGATCGAGATCATCACGCGGGCGTTCTGGTCGTGGATCCCTTTGGTCATCGCGGCGATGTCGGGGTAGAATTTAGGATCGGGGTCGCCGCCCCATTGGCCGGGGAGCCAGTAGTTCCAGTCTTGCACGATGACATCGAGAGGGATCCGGCGTTGGCGGAACTCCTTCACCGTCGCGATGAGCTCGTCCTGCGACCGGTAGCGTTCCTTCGATTGCACATAGCCGAAAGCCCAGCGGGGCAGCATCGTCGCCGCGCCGGTGAGCTGGCGGTAGCCGGCGACGGCGCCATCCATGTCGGGGCCGGAGATGAAGTAGTAGTCGAGGTCGTCGATCACGTCGAAGGTCAGCGATCCGCCGCCGGCGCCGTCGGCGAAGGTCATCGCCGAGTAGGCGTCGAAGAGCAGACCGTAGCCACGGGTGGAAACCAAGGACGGGATCAGGATGCGCAGGTTGTGCTGATAGAGCCGCTTGGTCTTGCCGCGCAGATCGAGGTCGGAGGTTTCGTCGAAGCCGAGACCGTAAAGCGCCTCGTCGTCGGCGAAGCGGAATTTGACCCCGCCCTTCCACGCGTCTCGGTCTTTGCGCTGGATGTATTTGCCGACGCGTTCGCGTTCGCCGTCCACGGTCGTCACTTTGGTGACGGTGGCGGGATCGGCGAGCGACTTGATCACGTCCACGCGTTCGAACGAGCGAGGTCGAGCGGGGTGCTCGGTCAGGAGCGGTTTTCCGTCGGCGTCGAAATACGAAACCGCCTCGGATGCCCGGTCGATGCGGACGACGAGCTTGGCGGAGCGCAATTCGATGGTGTCGGGCGATTCCTTGACCCGGATGCGGCCGGGGACTTCGTCGACCTCGACGCGCATCAGGCTGGGCGCCTTGGACCAGTCGGCGTTTTTCGTGGCGCGCACGCGCGCGATCCGGTCGGTGACAAAATCAACCTGAAGGCGCCCCTCGGTGAGTTGGAGCGAGGCGCCGCGGGAATGAGGCTGCACCTGCTCGACCGCGGCGGGCAAATAGGCCGGCACGGCGCTTACGAGGCCGATGAGCAGAAACCGGAGGGCGGGGCGTTTCAATTTCATCAAGGCGTTACTTGAGCGTGATTTTGAATACGATGGCGACGTCGGAAGCGGGTTTGGCGGAGGCCGGGGTCACGCTGAGCGCGTCGGCGCCGAGGGACCATGCGATGGTCTCGGTGGAGCCGAGCTGCTCGATCTTGGCGACGGGGCGGTCGAGCAGGGAGGCTGTTTTGCCAAGAGACTTGAGGGCGACGGGGCCGGAGGGCAGGCCGCAGACGATGGCGTAGAGCGTCTTGCCGTCTTTCGACGTCGTGTAGCGGACGTCGGCTGCGGTGAAGGGCTTGGTTTTGCCCTCGTTGAAGCCTTGGGCGGAGAGGGCGCTGCCGTCGCTGGCGGGGCCTTCGCCGAAGGTTTTCCACGGGCGGGTGGCGAGGATCGATTCCTTGTTCACCTCCATCCACGTGGCGATGCCATCGAGCACTTTGATCTCTTTCTCGTCGATGGAGCCGTCGCCGCGGACGGGGATGTTGAGAAGGAGGTTGCCGTTTTTGCTGACGATGTCGGCCAGCATGTGGATGACGGTCTTGGCGCTCTTGTAGAGGTTTCGGTCGTAGTCGGCGCGGTTGTAATGCCAGCCGCCGATGCAGGTGACGAGGCACTTCTTCTGATCCTCGGCGAGGATCTTGCCGAACAGCACGCCCGCACTGCGGCCGCCGGTCTTGGCGAGGTTGGAGTTGTAGAAGTCGGCGGCGATCTTGAGGCCGGCGTCCGACACGGGCCAGAGCGGCAGCGCGGTGTCGTCGAAATAGAGCAGGTCGGGCTTATATTTTTCGATGAGGTCGGCCGTGCGGTCGTAGAACTTCTGGCAGTAGGGGAGATCGGGCGGGGTTATGCCGCCGCTCCAGTGCCAGCGGGCGTGGATCGCGCCGGCGTTGGATAAATTCGAAACGGGTTGGTGATTCTGGGCGTAGAGATCCTGGGGATCGAGGCCTTCCCACCACTTGCCCTTGCCGTCGGCCTTGGTGAGTTTGCCGTCGTAGGGGACGCCGGCCTTCGGACCGTTTTTGTCGGCGCCTTGCGCGCTCTCGAACCAAGTCCATGCGTGTGCGGCGTGGAGGCTGACGCCGAAGGGCAGCCCTTGGGCGCGGGCGGCCTTGGCCCAGCCGCCGATGATGTCTTTCTTCGGGCCGATCGCCACCGAGTTCCAAGGCTGATACTTGGAGTCCCACATGTCGAAGTTGTCGTGATGGTTGCCCATCGCGAAGAAGTATTGCGCGCCCGCGCGCTTGTAGAGGGCGACGAGTTTCTCGGGCTCCCATTTCTCGGCCTTCCATTCGTGGATCACGTCCTTGAAGCCGAATTCCGAAGGGTGGCCGTATTTCGCCAGGTGCGTTTTGTTTTGGCCGTGGCCCTCGATATACATGTGG
>CBIHRE010000598.1:0-3425 GCA_966212385.1 uncultured Akkermansia sp.
GAGTGGACCGCGGGCACGATAAAAAATTACGCCAGCCGATCCGCATTCATCACCACCACGCCCGCGTCCCCCGCCCTCTCCCCCATCGACCTCTCCATTCTCGGCGGTGGCACGCACCCACTCGACATCGAAACCAACCAATCATTCACCCTCGGCGCCGGCAGCCGTCTCAGCTCGGACTCGACCGCCGGCATCATGACCAAGCTCGGCGATGGCACCCTCGTCCTGGCCGGCGAATCCACCACCTTCAGCGGGCTCCTCAAACTCGACGCCGGCAAGCTGGCGCTCGGCTCGTCCACCGCCATTGCCCAAGCCCCCCTCGGCGCCCTCGCATGGAACGCCGGCACGCTCGTCTTCGACCTCTCCACCACCGACTCGAGCTCCGACCGCCTCGTCCTCGCCCGCTCGCTCAGCAAAGGAGCGTCCCCTGCTTCAGCCCGCGTGATCGACCTGAAATCCGTCCTCGCCACAGGCACCTACACCCTCGCCACCTTCGCCTCCACCGACCTTACCCGAGACGACTTCAGCGTCGTAGGCCTGGCCCCCGGTTACGTGGCCGATTTCACCGTCGGCCCCACCGCGCTCACCGTGGCCTACGGACCCTATGGAGCCTACACCAAGTGGCGCATCGCGTTCCTGGCCTCTTACACCAACCTCGGCGCCGCGGACGACGACGCCGACCCCGACGGCGACGGCCGCCCCAATCTCCTCGAATACGCGCTCGGCTCCGCCCCCCTCGCCGCCGACTCCGGCCCGCCCGTCACCGTCGCCGCCGAACCGGCGACCGGCCAGCTCCCGCTCACGTTTGCCCGCATACACGACCCCGCCCTCACCTACACCGTCCTCGCCGCCGACGATCCAGCCGGTCCATGGTCCGGTAACGGTGCCGAAGTCGTCTTCTCCAGCACCGGCTCCGCCAATCTCGACGGCCCCGTCACCGTGACCGACTCGGTCCCGCTCTCGACCCACCCGCGCCGCTTCATGCGCCTGGCGGTCTCCCGTTGATTCGCCGCCCCTTGGCACCGGGCGCCGAAGGCGGATTCCAGATTTCACAAAGGGACGCGCATGCGAAATTTACGGACTCCATACTTCCCTCGGAAGCGGCTGCTCCGCCATGATCGCCTGGTCTGCCAACGCCGCCCCCTATGCAACGCCGCCCCACTCCCGCCCTGTTTTTCGTCCTTTTCGGGTTTATAGTCTTCCTCGGCTGGACCGGCTCGGCGCAGGCGCAAACCGCCCCCGTCATCACGGTGGCGCCGGCCGACACCTCCGGCGCCTGGGGTAAATCCGGCGTGCTGTCCGTCACCGCCACCGGCGCGACAGCCTACCAGTGGTATCGCGGCGAATCCGGCGACACCTCGGCTCCCGTGTCCGGCGCCACCGGCCCCCTCCTCGTCACCCAGGCCCTCTCCGCCACTTCCCGATTCTGGGTCCGTATCACCAATTCCACCCTCTCCACCGATAGCCCCTCCGCCACGGTCTCCGTCGTCGCCCCGCCCCAGCCATTCGCCCTCAAGGCCATGGGCAACAACTCTTCAGGCCAGCTCGGCGACGGCTCCTTTACCGACCGAACTGCTCCCGTGACGATCACCACCGGCGTCATCTCAGTCTCCGCTGGCGCTGGCCACACCCTCTTCGTCAAGACCGACGGTTCCCTCTGGTCCATGGGCGCCAACTCTTCCGGCCAGCTCGGCGATAGCTCTTTTCCCAATCGCACCTCGCCCGTTCAGGTCGCCTCCAGCGTCGCCTCCGTCTCCACAGGCTCTTCCCACACTCTCTTCGTTAAGACCGACGGCTCCCTCTGGGGTGTGGGTTCCAACAGATCAGGCCAGCTCGGCGATGGCTCATTCACGGGAAGTTCGATTCCCGTTCAGATCACCACCGGCGTCGCCTCCGTCTCCGCCGGCTCTTCCCACTCCCTCTTCGTCAAGACCGACGGCTCCCTCTGGGCCATGGGATCAAACTCCTACGGCCAGCTTGGCGATGGTTCCGCCACCAGCCGTCCATCGCCCGTGCAGATCGCCACCGGCGTCGCCTCCGCCTCCGCCGGCGACAGGCACTCCCTCTTCGTCAAGACCGACGGCTCCCTCTGGGCCATGGGATCCAACTCTTATGGCCAGCTCGGCGATGGCTCCACCGCCAGTCGCCCATCCCCCGTCCAAGTCGCCACCGGTGTCAGCTCCGTCTCCACCAGCATCGCCTCGGTCTCTGGTGGCCTTTCCCACACCCTTTTCATCAAGATCGACGGCGCCCTCTGGGCCATGGGCTCCAACTATCAAGGTCAGCTCGGCGACGGCTCCACCTCCGATCACACTTCTCCCGTTCAGATCTCCACCGGCATCGCCTCCGCCTCCGCCGGCGACAGGCACTCCCTCTTCGTCAAGACCGACGGATCGCTCTGGGCCATGGGCGACAACGCCGCCGGCCAACTAGGCGACGGATTCACCACCAATCGCGCCTCTCCCGTCCCAATCGCCACCGGCATTATCTCCGCCTACGCCGGCTCTTCCCACTCCCTCTACGTAACCCAGACTCACAAGGTTACCTTCCAACTTGGCAGCCACTCCACCCGCGCTGGCGGCGGCGAGTTGAGCCAAACGATTGTTCACGGCGACGCAGCCATCCCCCCCGCATTGAGCCTCGCCCCTGGCTGGGCCTTCGCCGGCTGGGATATCGCGATCACCTCGGTCACCACGGACTTGGTCGTCACCGCCCAATACGTCGTCCCCACTCAGCCCATCGTTTCCCAAGCACCCGTTTCTACCCAGGTTCCTTGGCAAAAGTCCGCCACCCTCGTCGTTGCCGCCACCGCCAACGCCCCTCTTTCCTACCAATGGTATCGCGGCGAATCCGGGGACACTTCTTCGCCGGTCTCGGGGGCCACCGGCCCCCTGCTCGTTACCCAAGCCCTCTCCTCCACCTCCCGCTTCTGGGTCCGACTCGTCAACGGAGACCTCTCTACCGACAGCTCGTCAGCCATCGTCACCGTCGTCGCTCCGCCCCGGACTCTCTCTTTGACGGCGACGGGAAACAACTTCGCCGGGCAACTCGGCGACGGCTCGTTCGCCAACCGCACTTCTCCCGCGATAATCGCCACCGATGTCGCCTCCATCTCAGCCGGCGGTTCACACAGCCTCTTTGTGAAGACCGACGGCTCCCTCTGGGCCATGGGTTCCAATTCCTACGGCCAGCTCGGCGACGGCACCACCACCAACCGCTCCGCTCCCGTTCAGATCGCCACCGACGTCTCTTCCGTCTCAGCCGGCGCTTCCCACTCCCTCTTCGTAAAGACCGATGGATCCCTTTGGGCCATGGGCTACAACTTCCACAGCCAGCTAGGCGACGGCTCTACCACCGATCGCACTTCTCCCGTTCAGATCGCCACCGGCGTCGCCTCCGTCTGCGCCGGCTCCACCCACACCTTA
>CBIHRE010000599.1:0-3419 GCA_966212385.1 uncultured Akkermansia sp.
TCGTGCCCCCGCTCTGCGACGCGCTCCAATACGCGCACGACCGCGGCCTCGTTCATCGCGACATCAAGCCGGAGAATCTTCTCGTTGACCGCCTCGGCCGGGTGAAAATCGCCGACTTCGGCCTCGCGCGTATTGCCGCCGCCGACCCCGCCGCCTCTTCCGCCCAGGGTGGCGACGGGCTGCCGGGCTGTCCGTCCGGCCCGGCCTCGCTCACCTTCGCCGGTGAGCTCATGGGCACGCCCGCCTACATGGCGCCTGAGCAGCGCGAGCGACCCGCCGAGGTCGATCATCGCGCCGATCTCTACGCGCTCGGGGTCGTGTTCTACCAGATGCTCACGGGAGAATTGCCCGCGCCGGGACAGCTCCTGCCGCCCTCGAGGCGCGTGCGACTGGACGTGCGTCTCGACGAGATCGTGCTGCGCGCGCTCGAGCGCGATCCCGCTCTTCGTTACTCGGCGGCGAGCGAGCTGAAGACCCGGGTGGAGACGGTGGCGCAGGGCGCGTCTGCGTCCGCCGCGGTGTCCCGGACGGCGTCTGTGAACGGACCTTCGCGCTGGGACTTCGACTACCAAAGCCGTCGCAGGGTTTTTGGTTGGCCGCTTCTGCACGTGACGCGGGGCGTAGATCCTGCGACCGGGCGACGCCGCGTCGCGCGCGGCGTCATCGCGGTCGGGGACCGTGCGTGCGGCGTGGTCGCCTTCGGCGGCATCGCGACGGGAGTCTTTGCGTTTGGCGCCGTCGGGATCGGTGTTTTTGCCTTCGGCGGCTTTGCCTTGGGGCTGTGCGCCTACGCGGGTTTCGGGCTCGCCGCTTTGCTGGCTTTTGCGGGCGGGGCGGTGGCGCCGGTCGCGATCGGTGGCGTCGCGATTGGTTGGTTCGCCTGCGGCGGCGCCGCCTGGGGCGAGTTCGTGAGTTCGCCGATGCGGCAAGACCCGCAGGCGCTCGCCCTCTTCGAGCCGTGGGTCGGTAAATTTGTTCGAATCGCGGGCCCGGGATGCACGGCGATCCTGCTATGTGGGCTCGCCGCAAACGCGCTCGTTTTGGCCTGGGCGCGGAAACGCGCGGCGTCGAAATCGCTGGTCGCCCGATGAGTTCGTCGTTTGCCACCACGCGCTGGACCTTGATCGTCGCCGCCGGCCGCGCCGAAGCCGAGGATTCGCGCGCCGATTGCTCCCGAGCCCTTGCCGAGCTTTGCGCGACCTACCGTCCGCCGGTGCTCGCGCACGCTCTGCGACGCGGCTTGTCCCGGGCCGATGCGGAGGATGCGGTGCAGGGTTTTTTCCAAAAGCTCCTCCGGCTGGGCTCGCTCGCCTCGCTGCGTCCGCGGGAGCTGCGTTTTCGCGCCTGGTTGCTCGGCGCCTTCAATCATCACCTCTCCGATCTGCGTGATCACGCTCGCGCGGCGAAGCGCGGCGCGGATCGGCAGGTTCAGCTCGATACAATGGGGTGGGAAGGTATCGCTGCCGCTGATTGCCCTCCGGCACCCGACGAGGCGTTCGACCGGGCTTGGGCGCTGGCCTTGCTGGAGGCGACGATGGGGCGTTTGCGTGCCGAGCATACTGCGAGTGGGCGCGCGGATTGGTTCGAAGCGCTGGCGCCCTGCTTGGCCGGGCGTGTCGCCGACGCGCCGCAGGCGGGGGTGGCCGCGCGGCTCGGGTTGAGCGAGCCGGCCGTGCGCGTGGCGATTCATCGGCTGCGCAAGCGTTATCGGGACCTGCTCCGGGAAGAGGTCGCGCAGACGGTCGCGTCACCCGAGGAAATCGACGCGGAGTTGCGACATTTGATGGCGGTGGTGTCGCGGACCTGAGCTACCGGCCAACCTGTGTTTCGGGCTACCCCATGCTTTCTCGCCGAACTGGTCGGAGCCGGGCATCGAATGCAGGCGGGGCTTCCGAGCTGTGTCACCTATTGGGTGACGCAAGGTTTGCCCAAGGCGGCTTGAGGGTGGGGTGGGGATTTGCGTTTGCCCGAGCGTGCGGGGGCTTTCACGTTGGCCGGTTTCCATGAGCGATTCCGTGCCCGACATTTCCCACGACCAACATGCCGTGCGACGCCAGAAGCTGGCCGAACTCCGCGCCGCGGGCTTCGACCCCTTCCGCGCCAACGTCGCCACCACGCATTTCTCGCAGGATGCCAAAGCGCTCTACGTCGACGGCCAGGACTATGCCACCACCGTCACGGTCGCCGGCCGCCTCATCACGTTCCGCGTCCAAGGCGGCAGCTCCTTCGTCAAGATCCAGGACCAGCAGGGCACGATCCAGCTCTACTTCCGCAAGGACGTCCTCGGCGAAGAGCGTTACCTCGTTTTCAAGAAGCAGCTCGACCTCGGCGACATCATCGGCGTCACCGGCGCGCTCTTCAAGACCAAGACCGGCGAGATCACGATCCGCGTCGACGCCTTCACGCTCGTCTCCAAAGCGCTCCGCCCGCTGCCCGAGAAGTGGCACGGCCTGAGCGACGCCGAGCAGGTTTATCGCCAGCGCTATCTCGACCTCATCGTCAACCAGGAGAGCCGTCATCGCCTCATGACGCGTGCCCGCATCGTCAGCGCGGTGCGCCGTTTCCTCGAGGATCGCAGCTTCCTCGAAGTCGAGACGCCCGTGCTCCAGGCCGTCGCCGGCGGTGCCGCCGCGCGTCCCTTCCAGACGCATCACAACGCCCTCAACACCGACTTCGTGCTCCGCATCTCGCTCGAGCTTTACCTCAAGCGCATGCTCGTTGCCGGCTACGACCGCGTGTTCGAGATCGGCCGCAACTTCCGCAACGAAGGCGTCTCCCGCCGCCACAACCCCGAGTTCACCATGCTCGAGGTTTACCAGGCCTACAGCGACTATCGCGGCATGATGACGCTCGTGCAGGACCTGATGCGCCACCTCGTGCGCGACGTGGTCAAGCCCATCGAGACCGAGGGCGAAGGCGAGACCGCCGTCACGCGCCCCAGCATGCGGATAAAGCACGCCGCGAGCGGCGAGTTCATCGACTTCGAGAACGGCTGGCGCGAGGTGCGCTACAAAGACCTCATCATCGAGAAGACCGGCGACCCGCAGTGGTTTTCGCGCACGAAGGAGGAGAAGATCGCCGGCGTGCAGAAGCTCGGCCTCTTCGCCGACGCGAAGTGGGAGGACTTCGAGCTGACGAACGAGATTTTCGGCAAGCTCATCGAGCCGACGCTCATCCAGCCGACCTTCGTCACGCATCTCCCCACGGAGCTTTGCCCGCTCGCCAAGATCACCGTCGACGACCCGACGACGATCGACGTGTTCGAGCTCATCATCGGCGGCATGGAAATCGCGCCCGCCTACTCGGAGCAAAACGATCCCGACGTGCAGCGCCAGATGTTCGAGGCGCAGGCCGGCGAGGAGCAGCAGAAGGTCGACCAAGACTTCCTGCTCGCGCTCGAGCACGGCATGCCGCCCGCG
>CBIHRE010000600.1:0-3414 GCA_966212385.1 uncultured Akkermansia sp.
CAACGCGCCGGGCGGCGTAGGGCTCGGGGCGGGGGTTAATGCGGCCCAGCGACTCCATCGTCTAGTTCAGAGTGCGCAGCGTCTCCGCCAGGCGGGCCTGGGCTTTTTCCGGATCGTCGGCGATCAGCCGCATGCCGTGCGCGATCCCCATGCCCGTGGCGTAGAGGTTTTGGATGACGCCATCGTGCAGGTCACGGCCAAGGCGAACCCGATCGTCGATCTCGCGGCGCAACGCCTCCCGCTGCCGGAAGGAATCGCGAATGAGACCGGCGATGCGCGTGAACTCCGGCAGCCGCTTGGAAATGCCGGCAAGCGGCGCGGGAGAGTCGGCTTCCAAGCTCTCCCCTATCCGGGAAAGGGGGCGCAGCACGTTGCGCGTCACGCTCCAGCCCACCAAGCCGAACACGAGCGCCATGGCGCACACCCAGACAAGCATCTCGCGGTCGTTGTAAGACTCGCCGAGCTCCAGCGATTCCGCGCCGAAGGCCGCCCGCCACTCCGCCACGGGGGCGGAGCCCGCCAGACCGGCGAGCGGGTGTCGCAACACGATGGCCGAACCCGATGCCGTCGCGTCTCCGGAAGAAGGTGAAACGAGCGAGAGCCGCGCCTGAAGCTTGCGCTCCATGCGCTCCGTGAATTGGTCGTCGAGAACGCGACCGGCCAGAAGCCAGGCCGACGGTTTCGTTTTCCTCTCCAGGTCGGCCGTCGGCTGCACCGCGCGCGCGCGCAAATCGATCACCTTGTCGCCCCTGCGATAAAAACCACCGACCTCCTGGCTCCAGTCGCGCGTCCCCACGATCATCGCAAGATTCTCCGGCGCGGGCGTCGGCGCATCCCCGCTCTTCGATGCGGCGTAGAGCACCCTCCCGTCCGGCGCGAGCAGCCACACCGCGCTCAAACGGTAGCGTTCCATCACTTCCTCGATGTTCAAGCGCGCCCATTCGGCGTCGAGGGTCGAGGCGAATTTCACCATGTCGTCCCAGCCGCTGTAGTCTTGGACGAATACACTCAACGCCTCCGACTGCTCGCGCACCGCCTCGTCTAGCTGCTCCCGACGCTCCCGGACGAAGTTGGCCGTGAGAGTCTCCGCCTCGTGCTTTTGTTGCAAATGCAGCGCGAAGGTCACGCCCAGCGTGATAACGAGGCAAAGAGTCAAGGTGGCCAGAAGATGCTGGCGAACGCTCATGTGCGCGCCACTTCACGGGCTGCTTACACGATTGCCAAGCCCTCGCAGCGCGACCGGGCAATGACTCTCAGCCTGTTCAGGCGTATCCAGCCCGCTCAAAGGTCCGCCGGCCACACGCGATAGGCGATGCGGTGGAAGGTGGTCGGGCTCCTCCACGAACCGACGCCCAAGCCCACCTCGGGGCGCACCTGCCACAGTGCGGGGATGCGCAATTTTTGCGCGCCCAGCTCCCACACCATGCGCGGTTCGCCATCCCACGAAGCCGCGACGCGACTGCCGCGGACCTCGAGGATGAGGCGGTGCTTTTCGCCGTTGAGCAGACGCGCCGGGAAGAACCGGTTGGTCTTCCGCATATCCTGTCCGTCGATCAATTGCAGCCCGGCGATGCCGAGATCCCAGGCGTCCACCTCGAAAGTGCCCACGCCCGACAAGGTGGGCACGAACACGGCGATGGAGTTGGTCCCGCTGTTTCGCGTGAACTCGATCGCGACGTCGTAGTTGATCGCCAGGCGCACCGGCAGGGCCAGGGCGCAATGATCCTCCCCGGAAATCAGCTCCCCGCGCACGAGCTTCCATTCGCCGACGAGAGCGTCGGTGGCGGGCTTCACGTCGGGCAGAACCCAAGTCCACGGAATAGGAGCCGGCTCGGGCTTGGATGCCGTCGCAGGCTGCGACTTGGAGGATGAATCCACCGCGGGCGCGACGGGCTCCGGCTCCGGCGTCGGCACAAGGACCGGGGCGACAGGATCGGCCGTATGTGTCGGAGCGACATCGACGACAGGAGGAGCTTCGGGCATCGGGGCGACGGGGCCGGGATCGCCGCCTTGGGCGGCGCGCGCGGCCGCGGCGGCTGCGACCGCGGCGTCGGCGGCGGCCTTGGCCTGCCGGGCGGCCTCCGCGACCGCGAGGGCCTCGGCGCGTTCGCGGCGGGCCTCCAGCAGCCGGAGCTCGGCTACCACCGCGGCCGAACGGGCCGCGACCGCGGCCGCATCCCGCTCGGAACGGATGACTTCCGAACGCGCCCAGACCAGCGTCAAAGCCACGAGCGTGACGCCGAGCACGGCCAGACGGCGTTGCCGCCGGCGCACGGGCGCGCGACAGGCGTGGGCGAAAAGCCGCGCGAACTCGGCGCCGCTTTTCGGTCTTCGCGCCGGATCGGTCGCCATGGCCGCGTCGAGGAAAGCATCGACCTCCGACGGCACGGGCGCGAGCCGTGAAGGCCTCGCATACGCCCCGCGCGGCACGCGACCGGTCAGCATTTGATAGGTCATCACCCCGAGCGCATAGATATCGGCGGCGCCGGTCACCTGATCGGCCGACTCCATCTGCTCGGGCGCCATGTATTCGAAGGTCCCGAAAACGGCTCCCGCGGCGGTCAGCCCGGCGGTGAAGCCGCCGCCCACGGCGTGCGCCAGACCAAAGTCCGACAGGGTCAGGCGACCGTCCTCGAGAACGAGCACGTTGGCCGGCTTGAGGTCGCGATGAACGACGCCGCGAGCGTGCGCCGCGTCGAGCGCCTCGGCGATTTGCTGAACCCACTTCATCACCTGCGCCGGCGGATGCGCCTGGCCGCCGATCAGTTTGGAAAGATCGCCGCCGTCGGCCCACTCGGTGACCAGATAGAGCGTGCCGTCGGCCAGGGCGCCGAAATCATGGATGTGCAGGATATGCGGATGATTGAGGCCCGAGAGAATCCGCGCCTCGCGCTGGAAACGTTCGCGCGCCTCCGGATCGGGAGCCGAGCTGGTGGGAAGAATCTTTACCGCGACGGTGCGGCCGAGACGCGATTGTTCCGCGCGGTAGACCGCGCTCATGCCGCCAATGCCCGCCAGCGCATCCACGCGCAGGCCCGGAATCGACTCGCCCAGATCGGAGGCCTCGGGAGCGCGCCAGCGAGGCGCCGCCGAGCCGTTTCCGGCGCGGGTCTTGGCATCGGCCGGGGGAGACGCGTCGGGAGGCGGTCCGCCGGAAGCAGGTGAACCCGCGGGCTTGCTCCCGTCTTTCAGGCCATCGGGACGAGAAGTCGCGTCATCGCCGCTCATCGCGCATCGCGCCTCCCTCGCGTGGTCGGAACATCACGAGCCGCCCGCCCTTCCCCCGTTCGAGCGGCGGACGAAAACTGCCACGCGGACTGCGATCGGGGTATCATCGGGTGCGTGCGAAGGATTTGGAGCGCTTCGAATAAGCGCCGCAAGTCCGCAAAAGCCGCTTCGCCGCCGGGTTCTCCA
>CBIHRE010000601.1:0-3401 GCA_966212385.1 uncultured Akkermansia sp.
GACGGCGTCTCCATCGAGACCACCCCGATCGACGCGCAGTTTGACCGCATCACCGTCCGCTTCACCGCCGCCGGCCCCCAGCTCTTCGTCCGGCTAAAACTCTAACATCCCTCGAACTTCGTTCCCCACCCATCCCCTATGCACCGCAAGACCGCCTCCCGCCGCCTCCCTCCGCTCGCTTTCTCGGCCGCGCTGTCCGCCCTCTCGCTTTTCCCTGGCTGCGCCAGCCATACCACCGCTCCCGCCTCGTCCGACGCGGAAAAATCGGTGACGAATCCCGCGCCCATGCCCGCGCTGCCGCCGCAGCCCGCGTTACCCGCCATGCCAGCGCCGCCGCCGATCCCGGCGCTCCCGCCCCCGCCTGTCGCCTCGGGTGCGCGCGTCCCCGTTCCGACCTTGCCCGCGCTTCCCGTTCCCGCGGCCGCCGATGCCATCGTCTCCACCGCCAAAGACGCGAAATACAAGACGATTCAGGAAGCCGTCGACGCCGCGCCCGACAACGCGAACAAGCCCTTCATCATCCTCGTCAAACCCGGCCGCTACCGCTGGCAACAAACGCTTATCCCGAAGACCAAGCGCTTCATCCACCTCGTCGGCGAGGATCCCAACACCACCTTCATCAGCTACCACCTCAACGTCTACGAAACCATCAAGGACCGCCGTCTCCAAGGCTACGAAGGCACCACGTTGATCGCCCTCGGCGGCGACTTCCGGGCCGAGAACCTCACCTTTGAAAACATCTCCGGCGACCACGGCCAGGCCCTCGCCATGCGCATCGATGGCGACCGCGCCCTCGTCCGCAACTGCCGCCTGCTCGGCTGGCAGGACACGCTCATGATCAACAGCGGCCGCCACTACTTCCGCGACTGCTACATCGAGGGCCGCGTCGACTTCATCTACGGCTCCGCCACCGCCGTCTTCGAGACCTGTGAGATCCGCAGCAAGGCCGGCGGCCACGTCACCGCCGCCAGCACCCCGCAGGAAAAACCCTTCGGCTACGTCTTCCTCCGCTGCCGGCTCACCGGCGACGACATCCCTTGGGAACCCGCCGATCCGTCCAAGAAATCGCGCCGCCCGCTCGCCACCCTCGGCCGCCCTTGGCGCCCCTACGCCGCCGTCGCCTACATCGAGTGCGAAATGGGCGACCACATCTCCCCCGCCGGCTGGAACAACTGGGGCAAGGCCGACAACGAGAAGACCGCCCGCTACTCCGAATACAAATCCACCGGCCCCGGCGCCAAACCCGAGGCCCGCGCGCCGTGGTCGAAGCAACTCACCGACGAAGAGGCCAAGGCCTACACCGTGCAAAACGTCCTCGGCGGCGCCGATGCGTGGAATCCCCTGCCGTAACGGACCCCAGCCGCCGATCCACCCGCGCCGCACCCGCCATGCACCGTTTCTTTCTCGCCGCCGCTCTCCTCGCCCTCGCTCCCGTCGCCCGCGGAGAGGCCGTCAACGGCACCACCGGCACTCCCCTCGGCGGCTTCGGCGCCGGCGCGGTCAAGTTCAACGCCGGCACCGGGACCTTCGCCGCCATGCTCCGGCCGCCGGCGGTCGCCTACGACTTCAGCGCGCTCCCCGGCGCCAAGTTCCAGCTCTTCGTCGAACGCGAGGGCCGCGTCACCGCCGTCGACACGCTGAAAGCCCGACGCGTCGAAGGCGTGCCCGACGATGACGCGATCTGGCCGCTGCATCGCGTCACCGCCGAACCCGCGGCCGATGTCACCGTCGCGCTCACCGCCTTCTCGCCCCTCTCCTCGACGAAGCCCGAGATCATGAGCCTCCCCTACGCCTTCTTCGAGTTCACGCTCAAGAACGCGGGCTCGACCCCGGCAAACGTCGCCGTCGCCCTGCAAGTCGACACGGGCACGGCCGCCGCCGAGCTCGCCGCGGGCAAAGGCTTCCGCTCGAAGCCGTGGTCGGTGTTTGCCGAATCAAAAGCTCCCGGCGTGCAGATCTCCGCCGGCGCGGGCGTCGACATCCTCGCCCAAAACCTCCTTGCCGCCCCGCCCAGCCAAGGCCCGACCGCGACCGCCGCGCGCCTCAAGCTCGCCCCCGGCGCGGAGGCGAAGCTTCGCTTCGTTCTCGCCTGGCACGACGATTCCGATCCGGAGCGCGCGTATTACCTCGGTAAATACAGCGAATCCGGCGCCATCGCCGAACAGGGCCTCGCCAATTGCGACGAACTCCAGGCCAACGCCGAACGCCTCGTCGCCGGCATGCGCGGGTCGAGCCTCCCGCCCTGGCTCGTCAACCAGACGCTCAACACGCTCGCCAACTACACCACGAACTCGATGTATAAGCGCGACGGCCGCGTCGCCTTCGCCGAGGGCCAGTGGACCTGCTTCGGCACGATGGACCAGATGTGGCACGCGCGGCAGATCATCAGCCAGCTCACGCCGTGGTTCGCCTGGCAGGAGCTGCGCTACTGGGCGCGCACCCAGATGAAAAACGGCCAGATCCACCACGACTTTAATTTGATGAGCGTGGGCGACGAGAAGGCCCTGCGCTCCGCCCTCGTCGCCTGGGACGACACCGAGCACGCCGACTACCGCAACATCCAGAAATGGGTGGACCTCAACTGCGCCTACATCGTCTCGGTCTACGAAACCTACCTCGCCACCGGCGACCGCGAGGAGTTCGCCTTCCACTGGCCCCATCTGAAGCGCGCCGCCGAGCGGATCCTCGACCAGGTCGCGGCCCACGGCAGCAAGGAGTTCCCCTACACCTTCGAGCACTCCGAAAATTCCTACGACGCCGGAGGAAACCCCGACCCCTTCAACGCCGGCTTCTCCGCCGTGGCCTACCGCGTGATGGTCAAGTTCGCCAACGAAGCGGGCGAGCCCGACGTCGCCGCGAAATACCAAAAGGCCTACGACACCGTCGTGCCCTCCTTCGCCGCGCGCTACCTCGGCGATGGCAAGCTCCCCACCGGCAAACATTGCGAGGCGCACTACGGCGGCCAGTGGCTCGCCCTGAACCTCGAGCTCGGCGAGATCTGGTCCGCCGACCAGACCGACTCCGCGCTCGCGCAGCTCGCCGCTTACTACGACCCCGCGAACCGCGGCCTCGGCTACCCGAAAGGCACCTACGACGAGTGGACGCCATATATCCTCGTCCACTACGCCGGCCTTCTCCTCAACGCCGGCCAACCCGAGCTCTGGGAGCGCATGCAAAAGGACGCCTACGAGCGGCACTACCTCGACCGCAACCGCGTCTTCAACCACCCGCTCAACATCCTGCCCGTCGTCGAAAAACCCGTGCCCATGGCCAAGGAGATCCGTAGCAAAAAACAATACCTCAGCCTACCCGGCCTCTGGCGAAACTACTACGACATCGTCGGCCTCCACCGCGACGCCCGCACAAAGGAGCTCTGGCTAAAACCTATCCTCCCGCCGTCC
>CBIHRE010000602.1:0-3399 GCA_966212385.1 uncultured Akkermansia sp.
GTCCCTGCGCCGCCGCTTGGATATCGAGCCACGGGTGGCGGGACCCGCCCGCCCACCTAAAATCTGGAAGCGCCGCAGCTCGGTTGGACTCGGGGGACGCCGGGCCTCGCTCATCCACCTGGTTTCGAAAGCAAGCAGGGCGAGAGACTACTTCGCGCCGGCGAGGCGGGTCTGGTGCCAGCGTTCCAGGGCCTGACGGAGCTCGGGCATGCGCACGGGCTTCACGACGTAGTCGTTCATCCCTGCGGCGAGGCAGTTTTCGCGGTCGCCCTGCATGGCGCTGGCGGTGAGGGCGATGATGTGGGCGGGGGCGGCGCCGGTCTCCGCCTCGCGTTTGCGGATGAGGCGCGTGGCCTCGTAGCCGTCCATCTCCGGCATCTGGCAGTCCATGAAAACGAGCGGGTAGGCGCGACGCTGGAGGGCTTCGAGCGCCTCGAAGCCGTTGCCGGCGAGGTCGGCGGTGCAGCCGAATTTGGCGAGCAGGCCGAGGGCGACCTTCTGGTTGATGAGGTTGTCCTCGGCGAGGAGGATGGGGGAGACGCGGAGGGCGGCGAGGATATCGTCGGGCAGCGGAGGCAGGCGCACGCCGCCGCGGGAGCTGAGATTGGTGGCGAGATTGCGACCGATCACGTTGACCAGGCAGTCGAGCAGCGGCGATTGGCGGACGGGTTTGCTGAGCGAGGCCTCGATGCCGGCGGCCGCGGCATCTTCCGCGCCGAGCGGATGGCCCTTGGTCGTGAGCGCGATGAGGTGGATGGGCGGGATGGCGGAGTCGGCCTTGATCGCGCGCGCGAGGGTGAGGCCGTCCATCTCGGGCATCTCGACGTCGAGGAGGGCGATGTCGTAGGGGCGGCCCTCGGCGGCGGCGGCGCGGAGGACCTGGAGCGCCTCGAAGCCGTCGGCGGCGCTGCCTTTCTGGAGATTCCAGGCGAAGATCTGGTGGCGAAGGCTCTGGCGGGCGCTGGCGTTGTCGTCGACGACGAGCACGCGCAGGTCGGACCAGCCGTCCTGCCCGGCGCCGATGACGACCTTGGCCTCGGCGGAGGGGCGGGCGAAGCGGGCGGTGAACCAGAAGGTGGATCCTTTGCCGGGCTCGCTCTGCACGCCGATCTCGCCCTGCATCATCGCGACGAGGCGCTTGGAGATGGCGAGGCCGAGGCCGGTGCCGCCGTAGCGGCGGGTGGTGGAGCTGTCGGCCTGGGTGAAGGCTTGGAAAAGGCGGGCCTGCGCCTCCGGCGGTATGCCGAGACCGGTGTCCTTTACCTCGAAGCGGGCGAGGACGGTGTCGGCCTCGGTGGAGATGGGCGTGACGTGGACGACGACCTCGCCGCCCTCGGTGAACTTGACCGCGTTGCCCACGAGGTTGGTGAGCACCTGGCGAAGACGGCCGGGATCGCCGCGGAGGAGGGAGGGGAGCTCGGGCGCGACTTCCATGACGAGCTCGATGCCCTTGGCCTGGGCGCGCTCGGCGAGCAGGTCGATGGTGCTCTCGAGCGTGTCGCGCAGATCGAAATCGAGGCTTTCGAAGTGGAGCTTGCCGGCCTCGATTTTTGAAAAATCGAGGATGTCGTTGATGATCGACATGAGGGTGTCGGCGCTGGAGCGGATGGTCTCGGCGAATTCCTGCTGGGCGGGGGCGAGGCCGGAGTCGATGAGGAGGCCGGTCATGCCGATGACGCCGTTCATGGGCGTGCGGATCTCGTGGCTCATGTTGGCGAGGAACTCGCTCTTGGCCTGGTTGGCGACCTCGGCGGCCTCCTTGGCGAGACGAAGCTGCTGGGTGCGCTCCTCGACGAGTTTCTCGAGGTCGGCCATCTTGCAGCGCGCCTGCTGTCCGAGATGCCATTTCTCGGTGAGGGCGGTGGCGAGCTGGAGCGCCTCGACGTTGTCGAAGGGTTTTTTGAGGATGAGGAGCTTGTCGGAGTGGCCGAGGCGGCGGATCATCTCGTCCCACGCGTAGTCGGAGTAGGCGGTGCAGATGACGACCTGGATGTCGGGGTCGATTTTCCAGATGGCCTCGGTGGTCTCGACGCCGTCGAGGCCGGGCGGCATGCGGACGTCCATGAAAGCCATCGCGAAGGGGCGGCCCTCGGCGCGGGCTTTCGCGACGAGGTCGATCGCCTCGCGGCCTTGGTAGGCGGAATGGATTTCGAAGCGGACGAGCGGGTTTTGGGTCGCGGCGTCGCCGAAGAGTTCGGCTTCCATCGCGTTGACCTCGGCGGCCTGGGTAGGCGCGGCGAGGATCTTGTGGAAGTCGTCGTGGATGGCGCGGTTGTCGTCGACGACGAGAACCCGGATGTTTTTCTCGAGATCGGGGCGGTTCATGGGACGGGTCAAGGGGTGGAAGGTGAAGCGGGGCGGGATGAAGACGACACGCGAACGGCGCGTTCGACCGGCACGAAGGGAAGCCGGAGGGTGAAGGTGGCGCCGCGGCCGGGGCCCTCGCTGTGGGCGAAGAGGGAGCCGCCCATCTCCTTGGCGGCGAGGGCGCCGCTGTGAAGGCCGAAGCCGTGGCCGTGTTTGCGGGTGGTGAAGCCGTGGGCGAAGATGCGGGTGAGGTTTTCGCGGGAGATGCCGACGCCGTTGTCGATGACGGAGATCTCGACGCCGTCTTCGGCGGCGGACGTGCGAAGAGTGATGCGCTTGTCGGCGCGGCCGGACTCGTCGCAGGCGTATTTGGCGTTGCGGATGAGGTTCACGAGGATTTGGAGGACCTTGTTTTTCTCGACCGCGACGGGGGGCAGCTCGGCGTAATCGCGGACGATCTCGATGTGATGGCGGGCGAGGGAGTCGGAGTTCATCCGCAGGGCGTCTTCCACCAAATGCGGGGCGGGAAGAGTTTCCACCACGCCGGAGGTCTTCGCGTAGCTTTGCTGCATGGCCACGATGTCTTTCACGTGGTCGACGTTTTTTTGGAGGCCTTCGAGTTCGGCGACGACGGTGTTTTGCTCCTCGGCGAGGGCGGCGGAGAGGGAGGCGAGGTAGTCGGGGATCATGCGGCCCTTGGCGTCCTCCGCGAGGTAGACGCCGAGGTTCGCGCGGTTCCGGGCGATGAGGTCGGAGACTTTGGCGAGATTGGGGGCCTTGGAGCGGCGGACGAGGGTGGCGGCGAGGGTGGCGGAGACGTTGATGCTGTTGAGGACGTTGCCGACGTTGTGAAGGACGCTGGTGGCGACCTCGGCCATGCCGGCCTGGCGGGATTGTTCCAGGAGCTGTTTGTGGATCGCGGCGATCTCGGCCTGCATGCGTTCGCGCTCCTCGATCTGCCGGAGAAGGGAACGGTTGGTCTCGGCGAGTTCCGCGGTCCGGCGTTGGACCTGGGTTTCCAGCAGGTCGCGGGATGCTTGCAGGGCCAGTCGCTGGCGGGTGAGCCGGCCGACGCGCCAGCGGTAGACGCCG
>CBIHRE010000603.1:0-3395 GCA_966212385.1 uncultured Akkermansia sp.
AGGCCGAGGCGGCGGATGCGGTCGAGGATGGCCATGCTGATATTGGAGCGGCAGGGCATGCCGAGGACGCAGCCCTGGCGTTTGCGGTCCTCGGGGACGAGGCCGACGCCGGCGGCGAGGGAGGCCTTCACGGAACCGAGGCGGAGCGGCGCGCCGTCGAGCGAGACGGCGCCGGCGGCGCGGGCATCGAGGCCGAAGAGGGCCTGCGCGATCTCGCTGCGGCCGGAACCGACGAGGCCGGCGAAGCCGAGGATCTCGCCGGCGCGGACGGAGAAGCTGACGTCGGCGAACTTGCCGGGCGAGGAGAGGCCGCTGACCTCGAGGACCGTTTTGCCGAGAGCGGACTCGAGATGTTGCGGGAAATAGTCGGAGACGCTGCGGCCGATCATCATGCGGACGACGGCGTCGTGGGTCATCTCGGCCTTGGCGAGGGTGCCGACGTAGCGGCCGTCGCGGAGGACGCTGATGCGGTCGCAGAGCCGGAAGAGTTCCGGCATGCGGTGGGAGACGTAAATGAGGGTGAGTCCGCGGGCCTTGAGCTTTTCGATGAGCTCGAAGAGGGCCTCGGCGTCGGTGGCGGAGAGGGAGCTGGTGGGCTCGTCGAAGACGAGGATGCGCGGGTCCGTGCCGACGGCGGCGGCGATCTGGACCATCTGTTCCTGCGCGGTGGAGAGCTCGCGCATCGGGCGGGAGACGTCGAGGGAGACGCCGATGGCGGAGAGGAGCTGCTCGGCCCGGGCGCGCATGGCGGCGTGGTCGAGGAGGAGGCCGCCGGCGCGGCGCGGGTAGCGGCCGAGGCTGAGGTTTTCGGCGACCGAGAGGTCGGGGCAGAAGGCGAGCTCCTGGTGGACCATGGCGACCCCGGCGGCGAGGGCGTCGCGCGGGGAGCCGAAGACGTGGGCGACGCCGTCGATCTCGACGTCGCCCGTATCGGGACGATGGATACCCGCGAGGACCTTGCCCAGGGTCGACTTGCCGGCGCCGTTTTCGCCCATGAGGCCGTGGCACTCGCCGCGGGCGAGGCCGAGCGAGACGTCGGCGAGCGCGGTGACGCCGCCGAAGGTCTTGGTGATGGAGCGGAAGCGGACGAAGTCGGACATGGGGCGGAGGGGAAGGGAGGGTGATTTGTGACTGGTGATTGGTGATTTGGGGCGGAGGCGCAGGGTGACCGTTGGTTCCGGGGGGGGCGGCTGTTTCAGCCAAATCACCAACGACCAATCACCAATCAGACCCGCGACGCATGGCGTCGCAGGTTACTTGGCGAGCCACTTTTCCCAGTTCTTGGCGAAGGAATCGACGTTGGCCTTGGTGACCTCGAAGAGGGGGTCGACGACCTTGGCGGGCTCGGGGGTCTTGCCGTTCACGATCTTCTCGAGGAGGATCTCGACGGACTTGTAGCCCCAGCCGTAGCTGTCCTGGGCGTAGAGGGCCTCGACGTGGCCGCTGCGGAGGTAGTCGAGCTGGGCGGGGAGGGCGTCGCAGGAGGCGACCTTGATGGAGCCGGGGGCCCACTTGAGGGCGTCGGTGGTGAAGAGCGGCCAGCCGCCGATGAAGGTCCAGCCCTGGATGCCGGGGTTGGCGTTCTGCGCGGAGGCGACGGCCTCGGCGGCCTTTTCGGGGGTCTCGACGTGGTAGAACACGCCGGGCTCGTTCAGCTTGATGCCGGGGTGCTTGGCGGCGGCGGCCTTGGCGCCTTCGACGCGCTTCTGGAGGTTGAGGGCGGACTGGTTGCCGCCGAGGATGGCGACGACGCCCTTGCCGCCGAGGGCCTGGATGGTGCGCTCCATGATGCGTTCGCCGCAGGTGAAGTCGTCGGTGCCGTAGAAGGCGAATCGTTTGCTGTCGGGCGCGTCGGAGTCGAAGCACATGACGGAGACGCCCTTGGCGACGGCCTTGTCGATGGAGGGGGTGACGGTGTTGGCCTCGGAGCAGGAGACGGAGATGCCTTGGGCGCCGCGGCGGACGAGGGCGTCGATGGCCTCGGCCTGCTTGGTGGCGTCTTCGTCGTTGGGGGTGCGGATCTCGATCTCGACCTTCACGCCGTATTTGGCGCCGAGCTCGGCGGCGGCGTCGCGGGCGCCGGCGTGGGCGGCCTGGAAGACGTCGTTGGTCTGGCTCTTGCCGATGATGCCGATGAGGACGCTACGCTGGGCGGGCGCGCCCGGGGCGGCGGCGGCGGGCTCGGCTTTCTTCGAGCACGCGGAGAGGGCGAGCATGGCGAGGGCCGAGAGGCCCGTGGCGCGGAGGAGGCGGGGGATTTGTTTCATGGTTGGGTGTTGGGGGAAACTCAGTGGGCGCGGGCGCGGCGCTGGCGGAGGTGCTGGCCGAGGCGCTCGAGGGCGACCGCGACGACGATGGCGAGGCCGATGATGACGAGGCGATATTCCTGGGCGAGGCGCAGGATGAGAATGCCGTTTTCGATCAAGGCGATGATGAGCGTGCCGAGGATGGCGCCGAGGGCGGTGCCGCGTCCGCCGGCGAGGCTGGCGCCGCCGACGACGGCGGCGGCGATGACGGTGAGCTCGTAGCCGGTGCCGGTGCTGGTGGAGGCGGTGCCGAAGCGGCCGAGGGAGACGAAGCCGGCAAGGCCGGCGCAGAGGCCGGAGAGGGCGTAGGTGCGGAGCTTGACGGCCCCTACGCGCAGGCCGCTGAAGCGGGCGGCCTCCTCGTTGCCGCCGACGGCGTAGGTCTCGCGGCCGGCGATCGAGAGCTGGAGGTAGATCCAGCCAAGCACGACGGTGGCGAGCATGATGACGAGCGGCATGGGCTGGATGCCCCAAAGCTCCTCGCGCATGAAATCGGTGGTGAAGGCCTCGGGCAGGCGCTTGCCGGCGGCGGGGAGGGTTTTTTGCGCGGGGAGGACGTTGGCGAGGCCGCGGAAGACGCTCATCGTGCCGAGCGTGACGATAAAGGGATGGAGGCGAAGTCCGACGACGAGGGCGCCGTTGGCGAGGCCGCAGACGAGGCCGATGGCGAGCGGGACAAGGAAGGCGACGGGCAGGACCTGCCAGGCGGGGGCGCCGGCGGGGAAGCCTTGCAAGGCGGCGGCGCCGCCGAGCGCGGCGAGGGCCATGATGGAGCCGACGGAGATGTCGATGCCGCCCGTGATGATCACGATGGTGAGGCCCACCGCCATGATGGCGTAGTAGGACATGGGCGTGGCGACGCCGTCGACGAGGTTGTCGAAGTTGAGAAAGGTGTTGGGGCGGCCCGCGGCGGCGTCGTGCCAGCCATAGGCGGCGAGGATCGCGGCGAGAACGAGGACGACCAAGGCGAGGCCGAGTTCTTGGCCGAGCGAGAATCGGGACTTGGCGGGGGAGGGCGTGGCGGCGGCGGACATGCGGAAGCGGGTAAAATCCAGGGAGTGGCGGTTGGGGCAGGGGGGCGGGGACGAC
>CBIHRE010000604.1:0-3388 GCA_966212385.1 uncultured Akkermansia sp.
CATCTTCTCCTCCTCGCCCGTGTAACCATCGGCGCCAAACGTATCGATCTGCGGGATACAGTTGAACGCGATCTGATAGGGATAAACCTTGTGCGTGAGCGGCTTGCCCGCCGAGTGCGCCGCGATCTGGTCGGCCAGCTCCTTGACCGCCTCGGCCCCCGTGCCAGACACCGACTGGTAGGTGGAAACAAAAATGCGCTTCAGCCCGAAGAGCTGGTGCAGCGGCCAGAGGCCCATGAGCATCACCGCGGTCGAGCAGTTCGGATTCGCGATCAGACCCTTGTGCGTGCGCAGACCCTCGGGATTGATCTCGGGCACCACGAGCGGCACGTCGGCCTGCTGGCGATAGGCGGAACTCTTGTCGATCACGGTGCAACCGCTCGCGATCGCGTCGGCCGCGAGGGCTCGCGTCACCGAGCCGCCGGCCGCGAAGAACGCCAGATCCACCCCCGCGAAAGCGCCGGCCTTGGCCTCCTCGATCACGTAGGTTTTTCCGCCGTGGCTGACGGTCTTGCCCGCCGAGCGCGCCGAGGCGAAAAGCCGCAGCGAGCTCATCGGGAAGTTGCGCTCGTGCAGGAGACGGACGAGCTCTTGACCGACCGCGCCGGTGGCGCCGACGATACCGACAACATTATTACGCGTGCTCACGATGGATGAATATAGGGAGTTGGTGAACAAAAGCTGCGAAAGGCTGGGCATCAAGCCCGCAGACCGCCTCCTCCTCGTGAGCATCTCCGCGCAGACGCTCCAATTCTTCCGTCGCGGCGAACTCGTTCGTGCGGTCCCCGTCTCCACCTCCGCCAAACCGCCCAGCAACGTAAAGGACTCGCTCGGAACGCCCCGTGGCCTCCACGAGATCGCCGAACGCATCGGCGGCGAGCAGCCCCTCGGCATGGTTTTCAAGGGCCGCCGCCCCACCGGAAAGCATTTCCTCGAACACGAGGACAACGGCAACCTCATCACCAGCCGCATCCTCTGGCTCCGCGGCCTCGAACCAGGCGTCAACGCGGGCGAGAACTCCGCCGGCCAAGTCGTCGACACCTACGCGCGCTACGTCTACATCCACGGCACCAACCGCGAGGACCTGATCGGCCGCCCGCAAAGCGCCGGCTGCGTGTTGCTTTCCAATCGCGACATGGTGGCGCTTTACGACGAGGTCCGCGTCGGCGACCACGTGCTGATCGTGGATTGAAAAAAAGGGCACGGGCATCCTGCCCGTGATCTCGCCTCCCCGCCCGCCCCGGCCCGTCTCAGTGCTGCACCCGCTTGCCAAGCGTCCGGCGCTGCCTTCGTTTTCCTTAGTCCGCTCAGACGCATGCCCGCCTCCCTCGCACTCTCCGGCCTCTCGGCCCGCCTCGACAAACTGGTTTACCACCACGGCGGGAAATGCCTGCCGCCAGACCAACCGCACGCCTTCGTCTATTTCATCACGATCCACAACGGCTCCGAGCACACCGTGACGCTTCTCGGCAGGAAATGGGTGCTCACCCATGCCGACGGCACGCGCCAGATCATCGAAGGAGACAAGATCGTCGGTGAGACTCCGCGACTCGAGCCCGGCGAAAGTTTTTCCTACAACAGCTATCACGTCGCCGGCTGCGACGCCCGCGCCCAGGGCAGCTTCCACGGCGTCGACGACCTCGGCCGCCCCGTGCACGTCGTCCTGCCCGCCTTCGAGATGCGTATCCCCGAAGCCCCCGCCGCCTGATCGTCGCGGCACGGGCGTCCCGCGCGTGATTCGGACGGCCCAGAGCGCCATACTCTCGCCTGCCCTCGCTTGGCGACGCCCGCGCTTCCGTTCTTGCGCCCCCGTCGTCTTCTTGCGGCCAATTTCCGCCGCCCATGCGCCAGCCTCTCGTCGAGCAACTCCCCGCGTCTCCCACGCTCGACCCTGCCCGAATCTGGCCCGCCTTCGCCGCCCGCCCCGGCTGCGCCTTTCTCGACACCGCCCTGCCCGGCCCGCGCGCCCGTTTCAGCATCCTCGCCTGCGAGCCAGCCATCACGATCCTCGGCACCCCGGATGGCCCCGTGGTCAAATATGCAGGCTCGGCGGAAGAAGAATTTTTCTCCGGCGCCGACACGCTTGAGTTCCTCAAAGGCGTCCTCGCCGCCCGCGCCTGCGCGCCTGTCCCCGGCCTGCCCTTCGCCGGCGGAGCCATCGGCTGGCTCGGCTATGAAGCCGGCGCCGCGCGCGACCGCGTGTATCCACAGAACTCCGACGCCGCGCCCCGCCTGCCCGCGCTCGCCTTCGGCATCTACGACAAGGCCCTGATCTTCGACCACGCCACCGGCCGCGCCGCCCTCGTCGCCGCCGACGCCGCCGGCCTCGCCCGCCTCCGCGCCCTCGCCGTTCCCTCCGCTTCCCCTCCCCCCTCCGCCCTTTCAGCGCCCCTGCCCCCCCTCCGATCGTGTAACCCATCAGGCTACACCGTCGGCGAACTCCGTCCCGACCTCGACCGCGCCGCCTACGCCGCCGCCATCGCGCGCATCCGCGACTACATCGCCGCAGGCGACGTTTATCAGGTAAACTTCACCCAACGCTTCACCGCGCCCTTCTCCGGCTCCGCCGCCGCGCTCCACGCCCGCCTCCGCGCGCTCAGCCCCGCGCCGCACGCAGCCTTCCTCGATTTCGGCGACCACCAGATCGTCTCCAGCACGCCCGAGCGCCTGCTCCGCGTCTCCGGCCGCCGCCTCGAAACCCGCCCCATCAAAGGCACCATCGCCCGCCTCGCCGATCCCGCCGCCGACGCCGCCAACCGTGCCCGCCTCCTCGCCAGTGCCAAGGACCACGCCGAGTTCCTCATGATCGTCGACCTCGCGCGCAACGACCTCGGCCGCGTCGCCGCGCCCGGCTCTGTCCGCGTCGAGGCCCGCCACGACCTCGAAACCTACGCCACCGTCCACCACCTTGTCGCCACCGTCTCCGCCGAGCTCGCCCCCGGCCTCGACCGCTTCGACGCCCTTCGTGCGCTCCATCCCGGCGGCAGCATCACCGGCGCGCCCAAGATCCGCGCCATGCAGATCATCCGCGAACTCGAACCCGTCCCGCGTCACGCCTACACCGGCGCGCTAGGATACTTTGGCTACGACGGCGACGCCGACCTCGCCATCGCCATCCGCACCATCACCTGCGCCGACGGCCTCGCCACCTACCATGTCGGCGGCGGCATCACCTGGGACAGCGACGCCGACTCCGAATACGAGGAGACCCTCCACAAAGGCCGCGCCATGCAGCAGGCACTGATCGCCTGATTTTTCTCGTCCTTTCAATCGTTCTCTTGGTCCACCGACGCCTGCCCTCCATGTCCCTCGTCCCCCAAGTCCTCCTCGACGGCCAACTCCTCCCCGCCGCCCAAGCCAAAGTCTCCGCTCTCTCCGACGCTTTCCA
>CBIHRE010000605.1:0-3388 GCA_966212385.1 uncultured Akkermansia sp.
ACCGCCCTTGCGCCAGCGGTGTTTGAACAACCAAGCGTGCGGAATGTGCACGTTCAAATCGGGCGGCAGTTTGCCGCCGACGCCGGCGATCTTCCGGAGCGCGTCGCGGCATACCGCCCGGCACTCGCTGTGCAGCGCGCGGGTTTCCTTTTCGTCGAGCCCTCCGGCGGGGCGCGCCGGGGCGATAAACGGGGGGGTTGCCCGGGGCTGTTTACCCATAGGGGTTACAAAATCGGGGGTGGGTGGGGGGTGGTAAACGACGGCGCGGGTGGCGTCGGGTTTGACGAGGATGGCGGCGAGCGGGGTTTCGAAAGCCGGGGCCGCATGGAGCGCGGAGGTGTCGATGTTCTCGGCGGCGAAGGCGCGGCGCAGGAGCGCGGCGAAGGGATCGACGGCGTCGTCTCCGATCAAGCCGGCGAAAGCGGCGCGTCCGCCGAGGCGGGCGACTTGGGCCGCGGCGACGGCGGCGGGGCCGCCCGGGGCGATGAGGCGGGAACGGGCGCGGTGTTTCTCGTCCGGGCGGGGATGGTGGGGGACCTCGAGGAGGAGATCGACGCAGACGAGGCCGACGCAGAGGACGTCGTGGGGAGGGGCGAGGTCGTTGGGCATCGACGGGCGGGCCGGGAAAGGGTGGGTAAACAAAACGAGCGGGGCCGGCAAAGACGGCTCCCGCTCGTGGTTTTAGAGTGGACGCGAATCAGTCCGCGGCGGGGCTGATGACGACAACCGAGGAGGAGGGCGGCGTGCCGTTGGCTCCGGGGACGAACGCGAAGCCCAAGGCCGCGGCCGGGGAGGAAGCGGGAAGGACGACGGCGGTGACGCGTGCGGTGCGGCTGGAGGGCGTGGTCACGAGGTAGGTGCCGGTGACGAGGCCGCTATCCGCCGCGAAGGCCAGGGCGAGCTTCGGGGTGTTGGGCGCGGCGACCACGAAGGTGTTGGTCGCGGAAACGGTGACGTTGGCGTCAAGGCGGCTGGCGGAGCCGAGCGAACTCGCGCTGGAGGCGAGCTTGAGGTCCACCGTGGAGGAGCTCGCGTTCAGTCCGAGGATGCGCTGGCCGGCGGCGGGTTTGGAGTAGCGGCCGCTTCCGGCGACGGGCGAGAGCTCGATCGGGCCGAAGCCGGCGGGTTGCGCGAGGGTGGCGGAGGGTTTGCGGAGCCAATCGAGCGTGGAAGGCGAGGAGAGGGCGGAGGAATCGCCGGTAGGCGCGAGGAGGGCGGCGCGGAAGGAGCCGAGGAGGTTGGCGTAGGGGACGTGGGCGAGGAGGAGACCTTGGTCGGTGAGCGGCGTGCTGCCGGTGAGGGCGGGCGAGCCGTCGGAGGGGATGATGACCCACGTGGCGCGCCCGTCGGCCGCGACCTTGAGCGTCACGACCGTGGCGCCGAGACCGAGTTCGGTCTCGGTCGAAGGGAGGAAGGCGCCGGCCAGGGAGCCGACGTAGGCGGTGGCGGGCCGGGTGGTCGCCGTCCAGGTGGAGCGTCCGCCGGCGACGGTCGCCGCGGGGATGTCGGCTCCGGTGGCAAGCGTCTCGATCTGGCCGACCAACGAGGCGACGCCCTCTGTCTCGGAGAGCGTGACGGAGAGCCGAAGCGCGGGCTTGGCGAAGGTGGCGACGAGGGTGGGCGCGGCGGCGGGGCCGTTGAGGAGGCCGGTGAAAGGATACTCGGTTTTGCCGAGGACGAGACGGCCGCTGACGGCGGCATTGGCGCCGACGGTGAGGGAGAGGCTGCCGCCAAGGTCGGCGTTGAAGGCGGAGTGACGCGACACGAGGGCGACGTAGTTGCCGGTCAGCGCGACGGGCACCGGCGTGACGGTGAAGGCGAGGGGGATGCGGATGAGGGCCTTGTCGCGTCGGGTGGCGGAGACGAGGATCGAGTAGATGCCGGGCTTGGTCGGACGTCCGGTCAGGAGGCCGGTGAGGGGGTCGAGTTTCAGGCCGGCGGGAAGGGTGCTGGACTTCCAAAGGGCGACCGCGCCGTCGACGTATCCGGAGAGGTCGATGGATGCGTCGACGCCCGCCCCGAGAACAAGGTCGGCGCGGGGGCTATCGTTGACGGTGACGGTGGCCGAGGAGCTGACCTCGCCGAGGGGGCTCTTGGCGGTGCAGGTGTAGACGCCGGCGGATTTGGCGGCGAAGTTGGCCAGGCGGTATTCGGGGCCGATGGCGCCGGGGATGACTTTGCCGTCGAGGCTCCAGACGTATTCGAGGTTGCCGCCGGAGAAACCGCCGCGAAGGACGAGCGTGGAGCCGGTGGCGAGGGCTTGATCGGCGAGCGGGGTGACGAGGGCGGGGGCGACGAGCTTGGTGCCGTAGATGGTCAGGGAGGCGGAGTTGAAGGTGCCGACTTCCCCGGCCAAGCTATCGTTGATGGTGAGCGTCCAGCGCCGCGAGGGGGCGTTGGGGATAAAGGCGGGCTCGCCCCAGTGACGGACGCTGGTGAAGGGGTAGTAATCGTAATTCTCGCCGGCGAGGCGGATGTTGGCGCGGGTGAACTGGCTGGTGACGCCCGAGGGGGAGGTCAGGCTGATCGCGAGGTCGCCGCGGTAGGGGTGGGTGACATCCAGGCGGAGAACCACGTGTTCCACGCGGAGGAGCGGAGTGCCGTAGGGCATGTCGAAGGTGATCGAGAGAGCGCCGTTGTCGGGGATCGTCAGGGGACCGAAGCTGCTGGGATCGGGGACGATGTAGGTCTCGGGGGCGAGGGGCGTCCAGGTCTCGGCGAGCGTCAAGGCTTGGTGGGCGTTGACGTTGCCGCCGCCGAAGCGCGGGTGGTGCTTGATGGGGTTGAAGGGGTCGCGGGCGGCGCGGGAGAGCCGGTCGGAGCTGGCGGGCTGGAGCTTGGTGGAGGAGCGGAGAAAAATCTCCTTCACGTCGCGCCAGCCGAGATCGGGCCGGGCTTGGAGGAGCAGGGCGCCTACGCCGGAGGCGATGGGCGCGGCGGCGGAGGTGCCGCTGAAGCTTTGGGTGTAGTCGCTCTTGGTGTAGCCGGGCTTGCCGACGCGATCGGTGGTGACGATGCCGTCCGTGCCGGGGGCGACGACGTTGAGATGGGGGCCGCCTTCGCTGAAGGGCGCGATGTTGCCGCTTCGGCCGGAGGCGCCGACGGCGATCACGTGACGGTCGGCGGCGTAGCCGTCGAGGGAGCCTTGGCCGGCGTATTGTTGCCCGTTGCCCGAGGCGAAAAAGTAGAGGACGCCGCTGTCCGCGCCATCGGCGATGGCGGAGAGGATCAGGTCGGGAGCGGGGCTCACGTTGGGGATGTAGTCGTAGGGGCCCCAGGAGTTGTTTTTTACCGAGATGGCGTCGTTTTCCCAAGCCATGGCTTCGGCGTCTTCGCTCTCGTCGGTCGGGCCGGCGATAAGACGGAGGGCCGCGATGGTGGCCAAGGG
>CBIHRE010000606.1:0-3386 GCA_966212385.1 uncultured Akkermansia sp.
TCGGTGCGTGGCGGCGGCCTTGTTGCTGGTCGGATTGGGCGGATGCGCGAACGGCCTTGCGGAGCAGAAGCGTGCGGAGGCGCCGAAGATAACGGCCATCGATCCGCCGGAGAGCGGGTTCTTTTCAAAGCAGATCGATTACCACGGCATCCCGATCAAGGCGCACGCGGTGGTGTCCGACGCGGCCCTGCTCGCCGCTCGGGAGCGGCTGGATCGCATGCTGGGAAACTTGCCGTGGATCCGGGCGAGGCTGGCTGAAAGCCGGGTGTGTTTGCACATCATCGGGAAGGGCCAGGTGACGACCGATCTGCCGGAGTGGCGTCACGACAAAGGGAAGCCGCTCGCCGAATACAAGGGGCTGACGCGCGACGAGCGCACGCGCGGCATGGGCGGGCGCGAGGTGTCGTGCGGCGAGGAGAACCTGCTGCGCCTACGGAAAGATCGCTACCGCGGGCGCGACATCTGCGTGCACGAGTTCGCGCACGCGATCCAAGGCTACGGAATGACCGAGGCGGAGCGGGAGCGTTTTGCGCGACAATACACGGCCTCCCTTGAGAAGGGCCGGTGGGTGGGCGGCTACGCGGGCTCGAACGAGCACGAGTATTTCGCGGAGCTCTCGATGTGGTATTTCGGCACGCGGGGAGACCTCAAGATGAGCGGGCCGAAGCCGAAGGGCGGGCCGGAAGGATTGCGGGAATACGATCCGGAGGCCTTTGAGTTGTTCGACCGGTTTTATCGCGGGGAGAACGTGGCGGAGTAGGGGACCGAACGCACGCGGAGGCGGATGGACGGGGCCCTCCGCCCATGGATCGGCGGCGTGCGCATGGACGCGCACGCCCACCTGAAATCGCCGCGGACGGAGCCGCCGGACGGACCAGCGACCTCGCCAAGATAGCGCTGCGGGAGGGCCTAGGTCGCGGCCGTGATCGCGAGCGCAGCGCCGAAGCGGGCGGAGGCGAACCAAGAAGCAGATTTAACGAGGTCCGCGCGGGGGACGTGTCGGGGCATGGCGGGGTGATTCGGAGTCGTCGGCCAGGCGGTGCACCTCGCTGCCGGCGAGAAGGAAGGCGCCCACGCCGAAGGCGTCGGTGCTGCGGGCGTCGAAGCGTTTCGGGTCTTCGCCGACGGGCTGGACGTGGGTGAGCCGGCCCTCGGGCGTGACGCAGTCCACGAGCGCGTGCCAGGCCTTGGTCACGGCGGGCGTGTAGCGGGCGCGGTCGAGCAGGCCGTTGTTCGCGCCCCAGGCGAGGCCGTAGGTGATGAGGCCGGTGCCGCTGGTTTCCTTCGAAGGGAAGTGGGCGGGGTCGAGCAGGCTGGAACGCCACATGCCGTCGGCCTGTTGGAGCGACAAGAGCTTGGCGGACATTTCCCGGAACTGCTGCTCGAAGCGTGGGCGTGCGGGGTGGTCCTTTGGCAGGAATTGCAACACGCGGACGAGGCCGCCCATGACCCAGCCGTTGCCGCGGCTCCAGAAGACCTTTTGGCCGTTGGTCTCGCGCTTGGTGAAATACTTGCTGTCGCGGAAATAGAGGTGCTCGTCCTTGTCGTAGAGGTAGTCGCTCGTCTTCCACCAGTTCTCGACGGCGAAATCGAGGTAACGCTTGTCGCCGGTGGCGGCCCAGAGGCGAACCCAGGCGGGCGGGGCCATGAAGAGGGAGTCGCACCAGGACCACTTGTCGATGGCGCCGGGCCACACCCAGACGAGGTTGTCGTCTTTCGGCGCGGCGAGGATGGCGTCGAACTGCGCGCGCATGGGCGCGATCATGCGCGGGTCGCGTTCGCGCAGGAAGAGCTCGGCGTAGGTCTGGCCGATGCAGTGGTCGTCGGCGAAATATTTGCCCGGGCCGAGCTTCCAGTCGTTGGCCTCGGACATGACGCGCAGGGCGTCGCTGTATTTGGCGTCGCCGGTCGTGTTGGCGAGGGCCATGACGCCGGTGTAGCCGACGGCGACGACCCAGTCATCGTCGCGAATGCGCCAGTCGTGGGCGAGATCCCAGTCGCCGACGCGGCGCATGGCGGCGAGCACGGCGGCGGGCTCGAGCGCGGGCGAGAGCGGGGCGTGCGCGGCGACGGTCGCGGGGCGGTTGATTTGGAGCGAGGTGAGGTAGTCGGTGTAGTGGACGTAGCGGCCGGACAAATTCATCCACATGAGGAAGGGTTCGCCGCGCGGGGCGTTGCGAACGACGAAGGGCCGCACGTTGACGGCGGCGGAGTCGCGCGTGACGGCCTCGTGACGCCAAGATCGGCCCTTGTCGGGCGTGCGCCATTTTTCAATTTCCGACGTCTGCTTCTCGGGCCGGGCGAGGTAGACGGTGTCGATGTAAAACTGGTCGAGCGCCATGCCGGCGGAGTAGTGGGGCTCGCGCTCCGGCTTGCCCGGTGCGGTCTGCGGGAACCATTTGCCGCCCTCGGCGATCTGCGAGTCGTGCCAGCGCTTTCCGTCCCAGCGCAGGTAGTGGTAACGGTGGTCGTTTTCGGCGGGCAACCGGGTGTAGGCGATGGCGAATTGGTCCAGGCGCTCGGCGATGTCCCAAACCCAGGCGCGGCCGGCGGTGGCGCCGTCGTAGAGACGTTCGCATTTGGCGGGGTCGAGGGGGAGCTCGTCCATGCCGGCGACGCGGGTGCCGTCGGCTTTGGCGAAAACGCCGTTCTCGTAGCGGAGGAAGTAGAGGCTGTTGTGCGCCTCGTCGCGCGGGTGGCCGTCGGTGAAGGCGAAGACGATCCGTTTGCGGCCGTCGCTGGCGACCTTGAGGTAGGGGCGGTTGTCGGCGTCGGCGGAGGCGCCGCGGAGGAGCGTGCGCGGCGAGCTCCAGGTTTGTCCGAGGTCTTTGGATACGGAGAAGGTCGGCTTGAAGTCGGAACCGCGCCAGAAGAGGTAGATGGCGTTGTTTTCGTCGGAGAGGAGGACGGGGTTGGCGTAGGTGACGCCCTGCTTGCCCGCCCCTTCGACGCCGAGGGAGCGCTCGGGCGTCCATGCGCCGATGTCCTCGGGCTTGGTGGTGACGCGCAGGCGCATGTCGCCTTTGGCGTGGAGCGAGTAGAAGACGGCGAGGCGACCGTCGGGGAGGAAGAGGAGGGCGGGGTTGTCGTGGTCGTCGACCTCGAACTTCGCCGCGAGCGTGGCGGTGCGGACGGCGCCGGTGTCGTTATCCATCACGCCGACTTGGACGGAGCCGTCGCTCGTCATCCAGCCGGCGTAGGTTTTGCCGTTGCGGTAGATGGCGCGCGGGTCGCTGAACCAGCACCAGGCGCCGTCGGCGGAGAACGTGGAGTGGGCGGGTGCGTTTGCCGGGGCGGCGGTGGCGGCCGGCGCGGTCGGCGTGAGCAGGAACGCGAGGGCGGCGGCGAGCAGCGGCAGGGAATGGCGGGGGCGGGGGATCATGGGG
>CBIHRE010000607.1:0-3382 GCA_966212385.1 uncultured Akkermansia sp.
CGGGCAGTCCCGCCCGTGGGTTCGGAACATGGGCGGGACGCCCATGCCACTTCAAAGACCGAGCTCGGCGGGGGAGAGTTCGCGGTATTGGCCGGGCTTGAGGTCGCCGAGCGTGAGCGGGCCGAAGGTGGTCCGGTGGAGCGTGAGCACGGTGGCGCCGCAGGCGGCGAACATGCGGCGCACCTGGTGGTATTTGCCCTCGATGAGCGTCAGTTCGGCTTCGCGCGGGCCGACGAGGCGGAGCTCGGCGGGGGCGCAGGGTTCTTTTTCGCCGTCGAGCTGGATGGTGCCGGAGGCGAAGTGAGGGATCAGGTCGGGCGAAAGGTCTCGGTCGGTCGTGGCGCGGTAGATTTTCGGGACCTTGTGCTTGGGTGAGGTGAGGCGGTGGACCAGCTCGGTGTGGTCGGTGAGGAGGATCAGGCCGGAGGTTTCCTTGTCGAGGCGGCCGACGGAGGTGACGAGGGGGTTGCGCTCGCGCCAGCGGGCGGGGAGGAGCTCGTAGATGAGCGGAGCTTCGCGCGGGTCGTGCGAGCAGGTGAGGCCGAGGGGTTTATTGACGAGGAGGAGCAGGCCGTCGGGGTGATCGAGCGGTTCGCCGTCGACGCGAACGGCGGCGGGCGAGGGTTTCACGCCGGGGTCGTCGGCGACTTTGCCGGCGACGGAGACGCGGCCAGCCTTGAGCCAGTCGCGGACTTCGCGACGGGAGCAATAGCCGAGGTTGGCGAGGAGTTGGTCGAGGCGGCGGGCGGACATGCGGCGGAGGAGAGCGTCGCCGCCGATGTGCGGAAAGGAACCCGAAAAATCCGCCGTCTTGCGTCCGGAGGGCCAGTTGGCGGAAGGTGCGGCCACCACGCCCATGCCCGCCTCCGAAAAGCCGTTCACCTTCATCTGCGGCGCCGACGACTTTCTCGTCGGCCGCATGGGACGGGCGCATTACGAGAAGCTGGCGGCGGAGATCACGGACGAGTTTTCCCGCGAGACGATCGCCGGTTTCGCCAACACGGTGGACGAGGTCGAGACGGCTATCGCGCGTTTTCGGGACAGCGTGCAGACGGTCTCGATGTTCGGCGGACGGCGTCTCGTGTGGTTCAAGGACGTGAACTTTCTCGCCGACTCGCGCACGGGTAATTCCGAGACGGTGAAGGCGGCGCTGGAACATCTGCAAACCGTGCTGGGCGCGCTGAATCCCGCCGAGGTCGCGGTTCTCATCACCGCCGCGCCGGTGGACCGCCGGAAGAGTTTCTACAAGTGGTGCGAGAAGACGGCGGATTTTTCCTTCGTGGGCGCGGCGAGCGCGGAGGATGCCGCGGAGGCCCTCGCACTGACGGCGCTCGCGGAGGCGAAGGAGCTGGGCGTGACGATCGAGCGCGACGCGTTGTCGTTGTTGCTGGCGCGAAGCGGGGCGAACACGCGGTTTCTGGTGAGCGAGGTGAACAAGCTCGCCGCGCATGCGGACTCGGGGAAGACGATCACCGAGGCGGACGTGGAGGAGCTGACGCCGAACATGGCGGAGGGGGATTTTTTCGAGGCGACGGAGCTGTTTTTCCGCGGGGATCTGCGCGGCACGCTCGCGGCCTTCGACCGGCATTTTTTCGCGGGGGAGAGCGCGCGGCCGCTTCTGAGCTCGATGCAGAATCGCAACCGGCTGCTGATCCAGCTGCGGGCTTTGGCGCCGCAGGGCGGGCGGGCTCCCGACAAGGGCGCGATCGAACGGGCGGCGTCAGCCTACGGAAAACACTTTGTCGGCGCGGGGGAGAAGAACGCGGCGAATCTTTTCAGCCAAAACGCGTGGTATGTCGGCAAACTCGCCGCCGGCGCGAAGGCTTGGTCCTTGAAGCACCACATCGACATCCAGATAGCGTTGGCCGAGGCCTTTGAGGCAATCATCCAGCGTCCGAAGGAAGAGCCGGCGGTGATGCGCGAGCTGGCGGTGAAGTGTCTGGGTTGACCCGCGGAAGGCCGGTCTACCGGGAGAGGCGCATCGCTCGCGCGCTACGCTGTTCTAGATCTGCGGCACCAGTCCGCGCGGGACCGTGCCGTCGAAACGGACGGGAACTTGAAGCGCGACGGGGCGCGCGGCGGGGTCGTCCTCGGGGTGGATGGGCATGGACTTGAAATTAGCCATATACACCCACTCCTCCGAGCTTCCGAGGGATGACATGCGATGAAGGGCGATGCTGTCCAAGACCCACCCTTCGGTATTATCCGGGACGCGCACGCGCAGAACGTAATTTTTGGCGATTCGCATGGCGGCGCCGGGTGCGAGCGGGGGCGTGTCGGAGGCGGTGTCGTCCCAGGTGTCGCGGGAATCCGTGGGGATCTGCGAAAGGCAGGATTGCGGGCGGGCGGAACGCTCGGACGCGCGCATCAAGCCGGCCAGGCTCGTGGCGGCGGCGAGGGCGACGAGGCAGACGATCAACAGGTAATTCGAGGTTTTCATCGGTCACTCCTTCGGCGGGCATCCTTTATGACGCGCGGGAGGCCGGATTCTTGGCGGATTTTTTCCCTGCCTCGGTATCCGGGGAGGCGGGGCAAGGCGCGAACAAGGTTTCGGGCGTGGCGTGCATGCACCCCTGTAATTACGCAAAGGGGCGCTGTTGTTACCGATTCGCCGCGGCGCGGGCGAAAGGCGCCGGAGGGACCGGCTTGGTCTGGTCCGCGCTTTCGGAGCGACGGACGACGACGGTGCCGGTGAAACGAGAGGCGTGGCCGGCTCAGGCCGCGGGGGCGAAGAGCTTTTCCTCGGCGGCGAGGAGGACCTCGGCGAAGGCGGCGGGCGTGGGCGCGGCGAGGAGCGCCTCGCGGTTGGCGGCGTCCTTGAAGATCTTGCAGAGCGTGGACACGACTTGGAGGTAGGCCATCGGATTGCTCTTGGGGGTGCCGAGGACGAAAAGGAGGCGGACGGTCTGGCCGTCTTTTTCGAAGACGACGCCTTCGGTGCTGCGGCCGATGGCGAGGACGAGGTCGCTGACGTGCTCGGTGCGGGCGTGGGGCAGGGCGATCTGGTTGCCGAGGCAGGTGGTGTCGAGGCGGTCGCGGGCGAGGAGCTCGTTGTAAAAGCCGCCGTAGTTCGCGACCGAGGGATGGCCGTCGAGCAGGCGCGCGACCTCGTTGAGCGCGGCGGTGCGCCGGGTGGATTGCACCGCGAGCACGATGCGGGAAGGATCGAGGAGATTACGGAGGAGGCCGGCCATTACGAGCGAGGGTCGAGGTCGTCGTGAAAGGTTCGCGCGAACGCGGGGCAGACACCGTCCGCCGCGGGAAATCGTTGGCAAGCGCGGAGTGCGCGTGGTGACGGGTTTTTAACGCGTAGGCGGATGGGCGGTGCGCAAAAAAGGCGGAGGCGCGAGGCCTCCGCCAGGGGGCGGGCGGGAACGGGGAC
>CBIHRE010000608.1:0-3373 GCA_966212385.1 uncultured Akkermansia sp.
ACTTGCGAACGCATTCGAGCACGAGGGCGTCGTAGAATGGATCGGTGGAGCTGCGGATGGTTGGCTGGCGCACGGCGCCGGTCTCGTCGACGATGAACCCGACTCGAATATCCAAGGCCCAATTTTTCCGGCCCGAGCTCCTCGGGCCGGGCGGAAAGATCGGATTCTCGGAGTAGATCAGCTTGGGCGGATGATTGTCAGGGGCGCCGCCACCTTTGGCGTTGGCCTGCTGATTGTAGGCGACGTTGTTCGACGTGCAGCCGGCAAGGGCGAGCGCCAAGGCCAGGCTGGTTGCAAAATGGAGTGGTTTCACAAGACGGAGGGACGACGCGGGATCAGCGCTCGTCGATCTGGTCGTCGTGGATCGGCTCTATGTGGGCGAGGTGGTCCTTGTCGGGCTGCTTGGGGTCCTTGATGAGCTTCCAGGCGCACCAAGAGAAGAGGCCGACAACGAAGCCGACCGAGAGGATGAGGTTGATCCAGCCGCCGGTGGTCATGGGGTGTGGGGGGAGTGTTTGCGGGGCGCGGCCGCTTGATCGAGCCGGGCGTTCCAGCGTTTGGCGGCGTGTTCGATCAGGAAGACGGCCAGCAGGGTGAAAACCGCCGCCATGCCGAGGCTCATCTGCGCGACGCGATTGGAGAACAGGTCCGCGACATAGCCGGAGGTTTTGAACTCGGGGTGGGTGAGGGAAAAGTTCCAGCCGACGATGTTCTTCAGCACGAAGAGCGTGAAAATCGCCAGAAGGTAGACCGGGCAGACGTAGCGGATCATTGGCGCGAGAAAATCCGGCAGGTGGATACGCGCGCCGCGGCGGGCTTCCTTGAGGCCGCGTTCGGCGCCGATGATCCAACCAAAGGCGATGACGAAGAGGCTCGCCTGCACGTAGACGGCGCAGGTGCCGATCCAGAAGTCGATCGTGTCGAGCGCCTTCAAGTCCGCCGAGAACCACCAGACGAAGGCGGCGCCGGCGGCGGTGAGCGTGGAGAGGATGGCCACGGAGCGGTTGCGGCCGATGTCGAGAGCCTCCTCGAGCAGGGCGATCGCGGGCTGGAGCATGGAGAGCGAACTGGTCAGCGCGGCGAGGAAGAGCAGGACGAAGTAGGCGATGGCGAAGATCTGTCCGCCGGGCATGCGGGCGAAAACCTCGGGGAGAACGATGAAGCCGAGGCTGACGGTGGAGGAGGTGATCGCGGTGGCGCCGAGGAAAACGTAGGCCGCGGGCACGGTGATGAGTCCGCCGAGACCGACCTCGGCGACCTCGTTGGCCGCGGCGGAGGAGAGTCCGGAGAGGGCGATGTCGTCGTTCTTTTTCAGGTAGCTGGCATAGGTGACGATGACGCCCATGCCGATGGAGAGGGAGAAAAAGATCTGGCCGGCGGCGGCGAGCCAGAGTTGGGGATTTTGCAGGCCGGCGCCGATGTCGCGCGGGTTCCACATGTAGCCGAGGCCGTTCAGGATGTTTTGATCCGGCTTGGCGGGATCGGGCGTGCCGAGGGTGAGGACGCGCGCGAGGATGATCAGCGCGAGAAAAATCAGGGCGGGCAGGGCCCAGGTGCAGACCAGCTCGATGCCTTTCGACACGCCGCGGTGGATAAGCCAGAAATTAAGCGCGAAGGTGGCGACGACGAAGAGCCCGACTTGCGAGGGGGAGAAGTGGAAGGCGGAGCCATCCTTGGCCGCTCCGGCGTAGTCGGCGAAGAACTGGCCGAATTTCAGGTCCGGAGCCTGGAAGGTGCCGATCGCGGCATGATAGGCGTATCCAAGGCACCATGACTCGATGTAGACGTAGTAGCAGAAGAGGAGAACGACGATGACGATGCCCAGCCCGCCCAGGTAGCGCGCCCAAGGGCGCCGGAAGGTGGCGTGCAAGATGCCGGCCGCGGAGTGGAAGCCGAGCCCGCCCCCCATGCGGCCGACCGTCCACTCGACCCAGCAAAGAGGGATTCCTATCACCAGAAACGAAATGAAGTAGGCGATCATGAAGGCGCCTCCGCCGTATTCGGCGGCCTGCGCGGGGAAGCGGATGAAGTTGCCGAGGCCGATGGCGCTGCCGGCGACGGCAAGGATGGCGCCGAGGCGGCCGGACCAGGCTTCTTGAGGGCGGGAGGACATGGCTGGGTGGGCGGGAAAGCCCACCCAGCACAAGCGGTGCCGCCGGGACGCGGCAAGCGGCAAGGCTGCGCGCCGACGCTCAAATCCGGTGCGGATTGCGAAGCGCCCGGCGAATGTCCGCCGTTCCGGGCGTGCTCAGATGGACCAGTTCCAGGCCTGCAACTCGTCCTGTTTCCGGCACTCGACGGCGGCTTCCTTCTTTTTGCGGGAGCGCACGACGAGATTCTCGTTCTTGTAGTAGGCGATGCTGTTGTCGGGGATCGTTTCGAGCAGCCATACATTGGCGCCCACGATCGAGTTGGTGCCGATGCGGGTGTCGCCGCCAAGGATCGTGGCGTGGGCGTAGATGGTGACGTGGTCGCCGACGTCAGGGTGACGTTTGACGCCCTTCACGGGGTTGCCGTCGGAGTCCACCTCGAAGGATTTCGCGCCGAGGGTGACGCCTTGGTAGATCTTCACGTGGTGGCCGATGGTCGCGGTCTCGCCGATCACCACGCCGGTGCAGTGGTCGATGAAGAAATACTCGCCGATGCGCGCGCCGGGGTGGATGTCGGTGCCGGTGCGCTCGTGGGCATACTCGGTGATCATGCGCGGGAGCAGCGGCACGCCTAGACGATAGAGTTCGTGGGCGAAGCGCTGGAGCGAGATGACGAGCACGCAGGGGTAGGCGAGGATGATCTCCTCGACATGGCGCGTGGCTGGATCGCCGGCGTAGGCGGCCTGGACGTCGGTCTGCACGATGCGGCGCAACTCGGGCAGGCGGGCGAGGACGGCGTTCGCGATTTCGGCGGCGCGGGCGTCGGGCGCGAGTGAGTTGGCCGCCAGTTTCGGATCGGACGCCCGGGCGAAGCGGAAGGATTTTTCGACGTCGTTGAGCAAGCGCTCGTGCACGGAGACGAGGCGCCGTCGGGTGTGTTCGCGGACGGCCTCGCGGGTGAGCGGCTCGGTCTCGAAATAGCCGGGGAAGAGGAGGTGCATGACGTCCGCGGCGAGGCGGTTGACGGAGGCCTCGGACGGGAGATTGGCGCCGTCGAGGTGGTTGATGCCGCCCTCGGTCTCGTAGGAACGAAGGAGGGCCTGGAGTGTATCGTCGAACGTCATGGCGGGCGGCGCCGTGGGGGCGCTTGCCGGGCACCGTCCGGGGCTTCCGCCGGTGGGTCAAAACCGATTTTGAAATTCCTTCATTTTCGGGCTTGTCAGACGGGAAGGCGTTTGTCTCCCTCCGCCTTCCTCTTTGTCAGTCCGTCGGTCGTCAGTCTT
>CBIHRE010000609.1:0-3362 GCA_966212385.1 uncultured Akkermansia sp.
TCCGGATCGCCCTACATCATCGATGAACTCGCTCCGCAGCTCTACAAAACGGACGTGTTCAAATACCGCACCTACGGTGAACACGGTGATTCCGACTTCGGCGAATCCGCCGAAGCGGCGGAAATCATCGGGCAATTGATCATCCGCGCCCCCGAGTTCCCGCCCGAGTCGAAAGAGTGGGCCAAGCAACACCTAGGCATGCCCGGGCAGGACATCATCCAAGCCGGCCGTGCGTGGTGGGAGCTCAACCGCGAGGCGCTGCTCGCCAACCGCTTTGACCAAGTGAAAGTGCCCGCCAGCTACCCGCGCTCGAACCTGGTCCCCCCGCGCTTGCCCAGCCTCGACGTCACTCCGCCGCCCCCGGCTTCCGCCGCGTCCGCGCCCGTCGCGTCGCCAAGCGATCCCGCGCCGACTCCTCCGACCGCGCCCGCCGCCGCCCCGACCGCCTCAGCTGCCCCGCCGCCGGCCAAGCCGGCCAGCAGCTTCCTCTGGTGGCTCCTCGCCGCGCTCGCGGCCCTCACCGTCGCGTTCTTCGCGGCCCGGAAAATGAACAGCAAGCGCTGACCACGGTGTTAAGCCGCCCCATCATCGATAAGCGTTGATTCGCTATCGAACGCAAGGATCCGAGCGGAGTCTTCAATGAGTAAAAAGCTGTTATTACTAGTCATGTTCACTGCGGCGGGCATGGCTCGCGCCGCAGAATCAACAGCAAATCTCGCCACTTACTTTGGCGCCAAGCCTCTCTCTGAACAAAAAATGGAGAACCTTCCTGTCGGTCGCGAGCAGGAGGTCATAGACGCGTTGATTAAATGGAGGGACTATGAGGTTTTGCTACGCCTGAACCACGGTCCGACAGTCGAACGGATCGTGGGAGGATTCAATGCGCATGAGGGAAAGGCGCCGGCATGGCGCAGCACCATCGAGCGTTCCGGATCGCCCTACATCATCGATGAACTCGCTCCGCAGCTCTACAAAACGGACGAGGTCAAATACCGCAGCTACGGTGAACACGATGATTCTGACTTCGGCGAATCGGCCGAAGCGGCGGAAATCATCGGGCAGTTGATCATCCGCGCCCCCGAGTTCCCGCCCGAGTCGAAGGAGTGGGCCAAGCAACACCTGGGCATGCCCGGGCAGGACATCATCCAAGCCGCCCGAGCGTGGTGGGAGCTCAACCGCGAGGCGCTGCTCGCCAACCGGTTCGATCAGGTGAGAGTGCCCGCCAGCTACCCGCGTTCGAATGTGGTTCCCCCGCGCTTGCCCAGCCTCGACGGCGTTCCCCCGCCTCCGGCTCCCGCCGCGTCGGTAAGCGATCCCGCGCCGACTCCTCCGACCGCGCCCGCCACCGCCCCGGTCGCCCCGCCGCCGGCCAAGCAGGCCAACAATTCGCGCTCATAGCTCGTCGCGGCGCGCAGCCTTCGTCGTCGCGTTCTTTTCGGCCAGAAAAAGAAACTCAGATCCTGAGCCACTGGAGAAAAGCGAGGCCCAACGGCCCGCCCCACGCTCAGCGTCCCTCCTGCCAATCCGGCTCGATGAAGGTCTCCCGCGGCTTTGTCGGAAGTCCCGTGCGGTTCAGATAGATTCTCCCGATCACCAAATCCGCCGCCTCCGCGCCCACCTCCAGGCTGGGCTCGCGAATCCCGCTGAGGTCGGTCCGGTTCTCCACGTTCAAGCTCACGAAGCGAAAATCCCGTCGCATCGCCAAACCGGCCTCCTCCAGCCACGCGAGCACGAGATTCGTCCCCAGCACCGTGCAACCGCGGTGGGCCGACACCCATTCGACCGCCTGCCGCGGCTCCGCCGCGATCAAGGGCGCCAGCGCGTGCCGCTTCGCCAACCGTTCGTGCAGGTAGCTCGCCTGCCAGAGATGAAGCACGTTACGATCGTGTTGCTCCGGCAAGATCAGGCGCACCGGGGATTCTCGCCGCGCGTCGATTCGCGCCATCGCGATCCGCGTGGCGCTATAGAAATTTGCGGAGACCCGGTCCAGGTGAGGCTCGGCAAACGACGAGCTCACCATCACCACCGCCAAACGCTCCCACGGCAGCCTCGGCAAGGGCGCACCGTCCTCGCGCGGTCCCACGATCACCCCCGGAATCCCGCGCGCGGCCAGAATCCGGTCGATGCGCGCCTCGCTCAACCCTGGCTCGCGCAGCCAGAATGGCTCCAGGTTGAAACCGCGCTTCGCCGCCTGCTCCTTCGCCCCGCGAAAAAAAAGCTCCGGCGTCATCCCCGGCTCGCCCGGAAAGGCGCTTCCGCCCGTGTAGAGATAAAGCAAGCCCGTGCGCCGCGGCGGCGCCTTCCCTTGCCGGATGTTCGCCATCAGCGTCGAGACCAGCGCGTTCGGCCGATAGCCCAACGACTCCGCCGCCTTGCGGATCTCCTCCCGCCGCGCCGCCGAGATCTGCGGGGCGTTTCGCAAAGCCAGCGACACCGTCGCACAGGTCACCCCCACGCGGTCCGCGATCATCTGCAAGGTCACTTTCATGGCAAAGGGCGGCGGGAGCTTAACGATTTAACTTAAAAACCGGTGGCCCGCCCTCGAAAGGCAAGGAAAGACAAACGCAGCCCGCCGTCCCCGCCATGCCCCGCTCCTCCAGATCCTCCGCCCTCGCCACCGCCGCCGCGCTCGCCCTCGTCACCGCTCCCGCATTTTCCGCCGTCGAGACCTGGAGGCTCGGCGACTGGCAAATCGAGAGCGACTCCGCCACCGGCGCCTTGATCCGGATAGAAAACACCCGCGATCCCAGCCACATGAACTGGATCCGCGAGCCCGGTCGCTGGGATTTCCGCACCTGGAAAGCCGACCTGACGCCCGAGGCGAAAACGCGCGGCGGCCAGTGGGGCCTCGTCGAAACCACGCACAGCGGCCTCCTCCACAGCCCCCGTTCGCGCCGTGTTTCAGCAAACGTCTGGGAAAACGTCTACGAAGCCGCCTCGCTCACCGTCACCGTGCGCCGCGAACTTCGCGAAGACGCCCTCCTCGAGAGTTTCACCTTCACCAACACCGGCATGGTGACGATCGATCTGCCCCTCGGCTCGATCTCGATCGCCGCTCCGCTCTTCGACCAATATCCCGACGCCCGACGCAGCCTCGCCGAGCGCTGCCACGCGCACATCTGGACCGGCGGCGCCACCACCTGGATCAACGCCATCCGCATGGGCGCCGAGGCGCCCCACCTCGGCCTCGTCGCCACCGAAGGATCCTTCGAGGCCTACAGCCAACGCGCCGCCACCTACGGCGACCGCGGCGCGTTTCTCCTTCACCCCGCCGCCATGAGCCTCCCGCGCGGCAAATCCGCCACCCTCGCCTGGAAGCTCTTCTGGCATCAAGGCTGGGACGACTTCTTCGCCAAAATCTC
>CBIHRE010000610.1:0-3360 GCA_966212385.1 uncultured Akkermansia sp.
CGCTGGCTCGTCGACGCCTCCGGCTTCTCCGCCCTGCTCTCCCGCCGCGAAGGCTGGCTCAAACCCAACACCGCCCACCCCACCGCCTCCGTCTGGACCCGCTGGAGCGGCGTGAAAAACTGGGACTCCCGCGAACTCGCCCAAAAATTTCCCGCCTGGGCCGCCCGCACCAAAGCCCTCCGCCACACCGCCACCAACCACCTTGTCGGCCTCGGCTGGTGGGCCTGGATCATTCCGCTCAAAGGCGGCGACACCAGCGTCGGCGTCGTCTTCGACCAGCGCCTTCTCGACCTGCCCGAGGGAGCCCATCTCGGCGAGCGCCTCCGCGAGATGCTGCTCGCCCACCCCGCCGGCCGCGAGCTCATGGCCGACGCCGTCTGGCGCCCGGGCGACGTCCATTTCCGCCGCAACCTGCCGTATTCGTCCGATCGCTACGCCGGCGACGGCTTCGTCCTCGTCGGCGACGCCGCCGCGTTCATCGACCCGTTCTACTCGCCCGGCATGGACTGGATCGCCTACACGACCAGCGCCGCCGCCGCCCTCATCGACGGCTCCGTCCGCGGCAAACCCAAGGCCCCGCGCATCGCCCGCCACAACGAGCAGTTCACCACCTCCTACGCGCGCTGGTTCGACGCCGTCTACCGCGACAAGTATTACTACATGGGCGACCACGAGCTCATGACCCTGGCCTTCCGCCTCGACCTCGGCCTCTACTACCTCGGCGTCGTCTCCCAGCCCTTCAAACACGGCGCCGCCGCCCTCGAACTGCCCTCCTTCGCCAGCCCCGCCAGCGCGCCCTTCGCTCGCTTCATGGCCTTCTATAACCGTCGGCTCGCCAACATCGCCCGCGCCCGCCTCGCCCGCGGCGTCTGGGGCGTGTCCAACGACCACCGCTACTTCGGCTTCCGCTCCTACGAGCTCACCTGGACGCTCCCCCTTCGCATCCTTGTCTCCCTCGGCGCCTACCTCCGCCTCGAGCTTCGCGAAGGCTGGCGCAGTTGGTTCGCCAAGCCCGAGGCTTGCCCTCGTCCCGCCACCGTCGTCACTCCCAGCCCCTCCGTCGCCGTATGAGCTCCGCCTCGCCCCTCGCCTCCTTTTCCCCCGCCGTCCGCGACGCCCATGCGCGCTGGCTCGACGCCCGCGATCCCGCCGCGCTCGCCGCCGTGGTCCTCGCCATCGTCGCCTATCACCGCCCCGACCGCGCCAAGCTGGAAAATCCCGACGACCTGCCCGAAACCGCCCGCCTGATCGAGGACCTCGGCTTCGACTCCCTAGCCCTCGCCGAAATCGTTTTCTTCATCGAGGACCTCTACAAGGTCTCCATCTCCAACGACGACATCCGCCGCATCGCCACCGTCGCCGACCTCCGCGCCTTCGTCCTCGAAAAAGTCGTCCCCGTCCCGCCCTCCGCCGCCTGAGCCTGGCGCGAGCCATCGCCTGTTCCGACCCTGGCTCCCTGCTCCTCGCTCCCCTGCTCTTAGCTCCGTGCGCTCTTCCGCCTGCATCACCGGCCTCGGCTTCGTCAGCTGCCTGGGCAACGACTCCGCCACCGTCGCCTCTGCCCTCCGTGAGGGCCGCTCCGGGATCGCCGCCCACGCCTTCTGCGACAACCCCGCCGTTCCGATCAAGGTCGCCGCGCCCGTGCGCGGTTTCTCCGTCGACTCTCCCAGCTACCGTGACTGGACCTGGCCCGCCGGCGTCGACCTCCCGCGCGAGACCGTCCGCGGCATGGCCCCGCACGGCGTCTACGCCTTCCACGCGCTCGAGCAGGCCCTCGCCGACGCGGGCCTCTCACGCGCCGATCTCCGCGACGGCGCCACCGGCCTCTTCTGCGCCTCCGCCGGCTCCGCCTTTCTCCTCCACCACAACCTCGCCCAGGCCCGCGCCGCCCGCTACGAACGCGGCAACCCGCTCGGCGTCGTCGCCTCCATCGCCGGCACCCTCAACTTCACCCTCGCCGCCCACTACGGCATCACCGGCGCCGTCGCCGGCTTCGTCTCCGCCTGCGCCTCGTCGACGCACGCGCTCGGCTACGCCCTCGACGAAATCCGCCTCGGCCGCCAAGAGCGCATGATCGTCGTCGGCGCCGAGGAGCTCAACGCCGACACCGTCCTCCCCTTCGCGCCCATGCGCGCGCTCTCGCTCAACCCCGACCCCGCCACCGCCTCGCGCCCCTTCGACGCCGCCCGCGACGGCTTCGTCGCCACCGGCGGCGCCGCCGTGCTCATCCTCGAATCACCCAAACTCGCCGCGCGCCGCTCCGCCCGCGTCCACGCCGAGCTCGTCGGTTGGGGCCAGGCCGCCGACGGCCACTCCGTCGCCACCTCGCACCCCGAGGGAGCAGGCCTCCGCGAATCCATGAGCCGCGCCCTCCGCGACACCGGCCTCTCGCCCGCCGACATCGACTACGTCCACGCCCACGCCACCTCCACGCCCGTCGGCGACCGCGCCGAAGCCCTCGCCCTGCGCGACGTGTTCACCGCCGCCGGCGCCCGCCCCCTCGTGAGCAGCACCAAGGGCGTGACCGGCCACGGCCTCTCCCTCGCCGGCGCCCTCGAGACCGCTTTTTGCGCGCTCTCCGCCCGCGAGGGTTTTGTCCCCGGCAACCCGACGCTCACGACCCCCGATCCCGCCTGCGAAAGCCTCGACCTCCCCCGCGCCGCCGTCCCGCGCCGCCCGCGCCACATCTTGAAAAACAGCAGCGGCTTCGGCGGCAGCAATGTCACCCTGATCCTTCGTTCCCTAGCCTGAAATTTTGCTCCCCTCTCCGCGCTCCCTGCTCCCTGCTTTCGCCATGTCCGATCCGCTCAAAGCCAAACTCAAGGTCCTCATCGTCGAGACGCTCCGCCTCGAGGACATCGCGCCCGCCGACATCCCGGACGACGAACCGCTCATCGGCGGCGGCCTCAGCCTCGACTCCATCGACGCCCTCGAACTCGTGGTGAAACTGGAAAAGGAATTCGGCATAAAAATCTCCAGCAGCGAGGAATCCCGCGCCGCCCTCGCCAGCGTCACCGCCCTCGCCGCCTACATCCGCGCCCACGCCGACCCGGCCCGCATCCCGGCCTGAGTCATAAAACCGGAGATGGCCGAAAAAAGGCACAAAAAGTCGCTGGCTTCGACGAAGCCCCTCCGCGCGCCTATAGGCGCCTGCAACCTTTCATGCGCAAAAGGAAATTCTGCGCTTTTTTGCGGCCATTCCTCCGTCTGATCGAACGATGTCCATCCTCCCGCCGATCCGACTCGCCGCCTGCGGCGCGTTGACCGCCTTTGGCGACGAATCCGCCACGCTCGCCGCGCTCCTCGCCGGCCGCTCCGCCCTCACTCCCGTCCCCGTCCACGGCTCCGAAGGCGGCGACC
>CBIHRE010000611.1:0-3359 GCA_966212385.1 uncultured Akkermansia sp.
GGCTACGCGGTGCTGGGCATCACGGTGGCCGGCCTGCTTTGCCTGCTGCCGCTCTTCAAGTTGAACATCACCTTCAGCGACGATGACGAGCCGTCCGAGGCGGGCGACTCGGACGGCGGGCGCGCGGCGTAGGCGACGTGAGGCGACGGGGCGCAGCCGCTGAAATCAGGTGGGCGGGCGCGTCCCCTCGTATGCCGCGTTGGAGCGGAAAAACACGGACGAAGGGACCCGCCCGTCCACCTAAAACGGCCCGCCTCGGGCCTGGGTTCAGGGCTTCGCCGGGCCGGCCTTGACGGTGAACTTGATCGTGCGCTCGGGCGAGAGGTAGGCGGCGGCGAGGGCGTCGAGCTCGGCCTTGGTGATGGCCTCGTGGTCGGAGTAGCGGTCGCGCGCGCGGTCGAGGCGCCAGGGCTGCTCCTGGGCGGCGGCGAGCACGGCGTTGAGCCAGTAGCCGTTGGTGCGCTCGGTCTCGCGCAGGCTGGTTAGCACGGGCAGGCGGGCGCGGTTGAGTTCGTCGTCGGTCACGCCGTGCTTCGCGAGATCCTCGGCGTCGGACAAGACCGCGGCGCCGACCTTGTCCGCCTCGGCGGGATCGACCATGACGCGCGCGGCGATGAAACCATAGTCGCGATAGGTCTCGCTGGGCTGGCTGCCGGCGGAGGGGCTGTAGCTGCCGCCGAGCTCTTCGCGGACCGTCTTGCGCAGGCGGTCGGACAAGATGTTGGCCAGCATCGCGAGGCGGCGTGTGCGGGCCATGTCGCGGGCGTCGGCGGTGGGCCAGTAGAAGGCGAGCACGGTTTTGCTGACGGAAGAATTCACGGCAAACGTGTGCTCGCCGGGGCCGGCGGAGCTCACGCGGCGGAGCTCATCCATCGCGGGTTTATCCGCGCGCGGGGGAAGGGCGCCGATGGTCGAGGCGGCGGCGGCGACGGCCTTCTCGACGTCGAGGTCTCCGACGAGGCTGAGCTCGATCGGGCCGGAGGCGAGTTGCGGCGCCAGCCAGGCGCGGAGCTCGTCGAGGGTGCGCGCCATGGCGTCCTCGCGGGCGGGGATGCCGAAGCGATGGTCGCCGGACGCGAGCACCTTCGGGACCTGGAGGTTGAGCGGGCCGGAGGGATCGGTGGCGAGGCGCGCGTAGAAGGGCTCCATGCGGCGGCGGGCGCTCAATTGAGCCTCAGGGCGGTAGCCAGGGTCGCTGATCGAGGCGGCGAGGAGCTGGAGCTGGAGCGCGAGATCGGCCGGCGTGGTCTGGCCGGTGAAGACGAGCGCGTCTTCGCCGACCTGGAGGCCGACGCCGACATTGCGGCCGGCGAGGATGCGACGGAGCTCGTCGTCGGAGTGCTTGCCGAGTCCGCCGGCGGAGAAGGCGGCGCCGGCGAAAAAGGCGAGGCCGGGCGCTTCGCGCGGTTCGGTCAACTGGCCGACGCCGACGCGCGCGCGCAGGGCGATCGTGCCGGCCTCGAAGTCGGTGCGCTTGAGGTTCAGGCGTGCGCCGTTGGCGAACACGATCTCGGTGATGCCGAGGTCGGAGATCTCGCGGCGGGATTCGACTTTTCCGACGGGGCCGAAATTTTCGTAGCCCCAGGGCTGGTCGGCGTGCTCGGCGGGCGGGGAGACCTCGACGGCCTGGGCGGCGGCGAAGGTCCGGGCGATGGCGGCCTTGGCGGTTTCGGCGTCGCCGAGATCGCTGTTGCCGAAGACGCCGACGCGCAAGGCTGAGCTCTGCTCCCAGCTCTGCCTGAAGAAGTCCTCGCAGAGCATCGTGGTGAGGTCGCTCAGGGCGGGGCGGATGACCTCGAGGTCGGTGGCGGGCGTCGTGGGAATCGTGCCCTCGATGAAGGCGTCCACGAGCTCGTCGGTGCGCTCGTCGGAGCGGCGGGTGGGATCGGTTTTCACCGCCTGGTCGAGCGCGTTGAGGTATTCGGCGACGGCCTCTTTCAACTCGGTGTCGGTGAAGCCGTGGACGAGCGCGCGGCGGAGCTCGTTTTCGCCGACGCGGAGCGTCTCGGCCCATTTGCCGGGGCGGGCGACGAGGCTGAGCTCGACGCCGTCGTGCACGGCGGGGAAGGCGTCGCGGCCGATGCTGGCGCGGACGAAGGGAGCGTCCTCGGCCTTCGCGAGCTCTGAGAGGCGGCGGTTGACGATGGAGCAGGCGACCTCGAAGGGGACCTCGCGCTTGCGCTTGAACTTGTCGTCGGGCGTGAGGTCGGGCGGACGCACGATCTGGAAGGTGACGGTGGTCGCGCTGGCTTCGGATTCGTGGTGGTAGCCGAAGAGGGGCTGCGCACCGCCTTGGTTCGCGGCGTCGAAAAGGACCGGCGCGGGGCGGGCGGGCGCGCGCGCGGCGAGCGGGCCGAAGGCGTCGGCGAGCGGTTGTTTCACGGCCTGCGGATCGATGTCGCCGACTGCGATGACGGCGATGCGTTCGGGACGATACCAGGTGTCGTAGAAGTCGGCGAAACGGGCGCGGTCGGCGGATTTCAACACCGACTCCTCGCCGATGGGCAGGCGTTCGGGGAGGCGCGTGCCGCCGAGGAAAAACCGGTAGCCGGCGATGGCGGAGCGATAGTCGGCGGAATCGCGCGAGAGTTTTTCGGAAAGCACGACGCCGCGCTCACGGTCGATCTCCTCGGGCTTGAGAAGCATGCGTCCGGCGAAATCGGAGAGCACGCGGAAGCCCTCGGCGAGCGTCTCGGCCTTCGTGTCGGGAAGCTCGAGCATGTAAACCGTGCGGTCGAAGGAGGTGTAGGCGTTGGTGTCGCCGCCGAAGTTCATCCCGAGTCGCTGGAAATATTCGATGAGCGTGCCGGGCGGATAGTGCTCGGTGCCGTTGAAGGCCATGTGCTCGAGGAAGTGTGCGAGTCCGCGCTGATCCTCGGTCTCGTGGAAGGCGCCGGCGGCGACGACGAGCCGGAGCGAGGCGCGGCCACGGGGCTCGACGTTGTGGCGTAGGGCGTAGCGGACGCCGTTGGGCAGGGCGCCGAGCACGAGGGCGGGATCCGGGGAGAGATTGGCCGAGACTCCGGGCTCGGGCGGAAAAAGGAGCGGGGGCCGAGCGGGGGCCGACGGGGCGTCGGTGGCGGCGGATTGGGCGAGCAGGGAGGCGCCGTGGGAGAGCGCGGCGCAAACGAGCAAGGCGGGGAAACGCATGGAGATAGCGGTAGGGAAGGAGGGGCCGGGGCCAAGGACCAATGCGAAGTCGCCGGCCCCGGCTCCGGGGAATTGTTTTGAGCGCGGGACCGGGATCGGGTTCCTAGACCGTTTCGTTTTTCCCGCATGCTCTGGCTGTATCGGCTCCTGTTTCTCCCGCTCGCGCCGGGCGCACTCGCAGCCTGATCGGCGCGCAAAGCCTCATCAAT
>CBIHRE010000612.1:0-3350 GCA_966212385.1 uncultured Akkermansia sp.
CTTCGTAGCGGATGAGCTCGGCGCTGCGGCGCAGGCGGGCGAGGTGGGCGTCGAGGCGGAACAGGCGTCCGTCATAGAGGCGAAGTCCCTCCCAGACGGCGTCGCCGTTTTGCACGCTGGAGTCGAAGGGCGAGACGCCCGCGCGGTCGCGGTGAACGAGCTCGCCGTTGATGTTGACGATGATGTCGGCGTTGGCCGGATTTTGCGGCTGGAGCATGGCGGGTGCGGTCAGGCTTTCACGCTGTGGGCGCGGAGACGTTGATAAATGGCGAGGGCTTCGTCGTAGAAAGGCACGTCGGGGCGCGGCGGCTCGGCTTCGGGCTCGGCCTCGGCGACGAAGCCGGTGCTGCTCCAGATGCTGTCATACCAGTGCTTGGCCCAGACGCCGTCCTGCGGATGCGGGCCGGCGGGCCAGCTCAGCATGGCGGCGTCCCACGGCAGGCCGAGGGCGGAGCATAGGGCGCGAAGAGATTCCTCGGGGCGGGCGCGGATCTGGGCGGCGTCGATGACGGGAGGAGGCGAACCGCGCAGCGACTGGATGCGCTCGAAGAGGCGCGCCTGCCAGGGCAGGCCGGTCTCGGCGAGGGTCATGTGCGGGTAGACCTTGCGGTAGCTGGCGATGACGCGCGCGGGGTGGCGGATGAGGAAGGCGTGTTCGAGGCGGTCGAGCCAGGGGCCGATCATCTCGGACGTCATGTGGTGGGCCATGTGTTTTTGATACCACACGGGGCGGTCCAGCGGCGCGGGCTCCTCGGTAATTTGCCGCGCGACGACGCGCCAGTCGGTCGGCTGGCTGGCGAGCACCTCGTCGCGGCCGGGATGGGCGAGCTCGTTGCCCGTGAGATAGGCGGCGTAGAACGGCTCGTCGCTCACCACGCAGTCGGCGCGCGAGGAGAAGCTGCGCATGAGCGCGGTGGACAGGTTTCGGGGGCCGGACCAGAGGGCGATGCGGCGGACGGCGGGGGCGGACATCAAACCAGCAAAAAAACGCGGATCCCGCGGCGCAAGATGAGGGAGGAGGATTTTGACGCAGGCGGGCGAATCTACTTCTCGCGGATCCAGACGATGGAGCGGCCGCCGCGGTTGTTGCGGGCGTAGTTGGGGATGGCGAGCAGGGGCGAGCCGTCGGCGTAGGAGCCGCGGATGACGGCGACGCCGCCGAGGAGATCGGGACGCCACTCGGTGCTGAGCGGCGCGTCGGGCGCGAGGGAGGAATCGAGCTTTTGGTCGACGGACTCGACGTTGTAGACGAGCGGGCCCTGGCGAAGGGCGACGCGGCCGCGGTTGGCGGCGACGCGTTCGTCGCAATGCACGCGCTGGATGGCGAGCGGCACGGTGAACTCGACGCGGTCGCCGGCGCGCCAGCGGCGGGAGATCACCGCGTAGCCGTCGGCGAGATTCGGCGCGACGGGGCGGCCGTTGACGCGGATCTCGCCGAGGCCGGGGACGGCGGGTGAGACGGTGTAGAGCGGGCTGGCCGCGCGGTCGGGCACACGGAGGTGGAGCGAGAAGTCGGCCTCGCCGGCGGCGGGTTCGAGCGTGAGAGAGACTTTTTCCGACCAAGGATAGTCGGTCTGTTGGGTGACACGGAGCGGGCCGCCGCCGACCTCGGGTAGCGTGAGTGAGCCTCCGACGAAGAGGTTTACGAAAAGTCGGTTCGAGGCGGGCGTGTAGGTCCAGGTCGGGAGGCTGAGGAGGGCGCGCGGGATGTTGCCGACGCAGCACGGGCAGATGTGCCACTTGTAGCGGGCCTCGTCGGTGTCGAGGGCGTTGGTGTAGGTGAAATTTTGCCCGGCGAGATCGAGGTCGCTGAGGACGGCGTTGTAGAGCGTATCCTCGTAGAGGCTGGCGTAGCGGGCCTGGGCGTAGGCGAGGTGGAGGCGGTGGTTGAAGAAGAGGAGGCCGATGTTGGCGCAGGACTCGCAGTAGGCGTTGTTCGGGAGCGAGAAATCGGCGCCGAAGCCCTCGGAGGTTTCGCCGCTGCCGACGCCGCCGGTGAGATAAAGCTTACGGCCGACCAGGTTTTCCCAGAGCGAGAGCGTGGCGCTTTGGTAATCGATGTCGCCGGTGGCGGCGATGACGTCGGCCATGGCGGCGTAGTTGTAGACCGCGCGGACGGCGTGGCCGACGGCCTCGTATTGGCGGGTGACCGGGAGGTGGGTCTGGTCGTAGGCCGTGCCGTGTTCGCCGACGCCTTTGCCTCGGCAGTCGAGGAGGAACTTGCCGAGCGCGGCGTAGCGGTCGCCGGCGTCGGGGCCTTCGAGCTCGTCGACAAGCGCGGCGAAGCGGAAAAGGGCGAGCTCCATGGTCTGGTGACCGTCGAACCAAGGTTGCTTGGGCGCGGGTCCGATGTGGCGGTCCCAGCAGTCGGCGAGGCGGCGGGCGGCGTCGTAGAGGCGGCGGTCCTTCCCTCCGGTCATGCGAACGTGGGCGATGGCGGCCTCGAGGAAGTAGCCGGCGATGTAGCCCTCGTGCTCGGTGCGGAGGCGGGGGCTCCAGCGCTCGGGGGCGCGGCCGTCTGATTGCTCGCGGGCGGTGCCGAGCGTGTATCGAGTTTGGAAATACCCGTCGGGTTCCTGGGCGGCGAGGACGACGGGGATCCAGCGCTCGATGGTCTCGCGGAGCCTGGCCTGGGCGGCGGCGAGCTCGGCGTCGTCGCCAGGCTCGAGTTGCTGGGCGAGGCAGGTGGCCTCGAGGGTGTTGAGGACCCAGGCGTTGGAGAACGGGTAGCCGCGGTGGGCGGGGGCGGGGCGACCGGCGAGTTTGTCGGCGGCGGCGAGGAGGTTGTTGAGGCCGCCTTCCTTGAGGTCGGGCTTTTCGTTTTCGGCGACGCAGTGGGGAATCCAGTTGATCACCGTGGCGCGGAGGCGGTCGCGCCAGAAAGGCGTGGTGACGCTGAAGCGGGGGACGGCGAGCGGGCGGAGGCCGACCAGCGGGGCGGCGGGGGCGACGCGGACGGAAAGACGATCGGAGGCGGCGAGTTCGCCGGAGCCGGCGGTGAATCCGAGCTCGTAATCGCCAGGTTGGGAGAAGGTCGCGGAGGTGGATAACGCGGTGGCGTCGGCGATGGCGACCTCGCCGGGGCCGGAGAGCTTTTCCCAGCGCGTGGAGGAGGCGATGCCCGGCTGGCCGGTGCTCAGAACGGTGGCGTCGAGGTGGGTTTGCCCGCCGACGACCACGACGCGGTCGGGACCGGCGGCGACGCGTGGCGGGAAGAGAGACGAGGAGCCGGAGTCGAGGACGCGCCACTCGAGGATTCCGGTGGAGGCGTCGTCGCGGCCGTCGAGCTCGAGGCGGATGCGCGAGACGGTGAGGGGGGAGGGAAAGTCGAGACGGTTGAATTTGTCGCC
>CBIHRE010000613.1:0-3343 GCA_966212385.1 uncultured Akkermansia sp.
TCCGCACGGGGGGCGGTGGGTGGGGTGGCACCTTATGTTTGGTGGCGGGGGGGGCCCCCCGCCGGTGGATATATATCCACGCTGGGGGCGGGGGGACGCCCCCCCCCACCCCGGAACCCAAAGTCTAAATCCACCAAGCCGCCGGTATTAAGCCCGAAACGGATTTCCTGTCGGATTTTCGCGCCCGGCGACGATAAGGGTCGATCATGACCGCCGCCAGCGACGCCGAGCTACTCCGCCTCTACTCCCGTCATTCCTCGCAGGAAGCTTTCGCCGCGCTCGTCGCCCGCCACCTCGGCCTCGTTCACGCCGCCGCCCTCCGCCAAGTGCGCAGCCCCGACCTTGCTCGCGACGTCGCCCAGGCGGTCTTCATCGAACTCGCCCGCGATGCCGGAAAACTCCGTCCCGACGGCGTGCTCCCTGCCTGGCTGCACACCGCCACCCGGCGCCGCGCCATCGACCTCATCCGCGGCGAGGCGCGTCGGAAACGTCGCGAGGAAATCGCGTGCGCCGCCGCGCTCGATCCCGCCGACCAAAGTGATCGGGCAACCCGCATGGATTCCGACCTCTCCTCCCGCCTCGACGAAGCCCTCGCCCGCCTTCCCGCCCCCGACCGCGAGGCGCTGATCCTCCGATTCTTTTCCGGGAAAAGCCTCCGCGAAGTCGGCCAAGGCCTCGGCCTCTCGGACGACGCCGCGCAAAAACGTGTCGAGCGCGCGCTCGAACGCCTCCGCTCCGTGCTTCGCGTCGGCGGCGCGGGCGGCGGCGCGGTCACGCTGGGCGCCTGGCTCTCGGCGCAGGCCGCGCCCGTCGCGCCCGCCGGTCTGGCGTCGTCCATCGCCACGACCGCGCTTTCCGCCAAGGCCGCCCTCGCCACCGGCGCGCTCGCCACGACCCTTCTCATGACCACCACGCAAAAGATCCTCGTCGCCGCCGGTCTCGCGCTCGCCGCAAGCGTCGCCGTTTACCAACACCACCACGCGCAGGAACTTGGCCACGAACTCGCCGCCCTCGCGCGTCGTCAAACGGAGGAAACACACACGTGGTCGAACCGGCTCGCCACGCTCGAAGCCGAAAACCTTCGCCTGCGCGCCGAGGCGAGCGGCAGCAAAGCCGCGCTGCACGAGATCAAAACCGAGGCCGCCGATCCCGCCATCGCCGCCATGTCGGCCTGGATCGAGCGTCTGCAAAACCTGAAGGACCACCTCGCCGCGCACCCGGAGGCGACGATTCCTGAAATGAGTTTGCTGAAAGACGACGACTGGCTCGACGCGGCCAAGGCCGAGCTAAAAAAGGACCGCGACTTTCGCCGCGCCGCCGCCGATCTGCGCAACCAGGCGGACAGCCGTTTCCAGCAGATCGCCCAAGCCGCGCTCCGCGCATTCGCGAAACGGAACCCAGACGCGTTTCCAACGGATCTCGCCGAGCTGCTGCCCTACTTCGAAAAGCCCATCGATCCGCGAATGCTGGATCGGTGGACCATACTCCCGCAAAAGGACGTTCAGGAATTTCAGCTCGCTGAACCGCACGAGAAGTTGATCACCCAAGCGGCCCCTATCGACGAACGTTTCGACCGGCGCATGGTCTTCAGCGCCGAACGATCCGGCTCCACCTCGTTCAACGGGCGCTTCACCGAGACATGGAGGAAACTCAGCAAATTATATCGAGCCGCGAACGCAGACCGGAATCCCGTGACCGTCTCCGACCTGCTCCCTCTCGCAACAGATCCAAAGGACCGGGAGATTCTGGAAGACCGCCTCTAGAGCCACGCACCGCATCCGTGTAGCCACGCCTAGGAACGGGGGCTACACGAACAGCTCAGGCCTTCGCCACCTTCGCGTAAGTCTCCTGAAGCGCGCGCGCGGAAGTCTGGAGGCCGGAAAGCTCCTTCGGCCAGAGCTCGACTTCGACGTGCGCCAAGGCGCCCGCACGGCCGATCACCGTCGGCACGCTGATCGCCACGTTGCGCAGGCCGTAGGCGCCTTGCTGGAGCGTGGAAACCGGAAGCACCGCGCTCTTGTTGAGCGCGATGGCGTGCACGACCTCGGCGATGGTGAGGCCGACGGCCCAGCCGGCGCCGCCCTTGCGACGAATAACCTCCGCGCCGCTGCCTTTGGTGCGCTCGAAAATCTGGTTCTGAAACGCCGTGGTGCAGCCCGCGACTTTCGCGAGCGGCAGACCGGCATAGGCGGCCGAGGACCAGACGGGGATCATCGTGTCGCCGTGTTCGCCGAGGATCAACGCGGAGACCTGCGTGGGCGCTAGCTTGAGCTCCTGCGCGATCAGCGAACGGAAGCGCGCGGTGTCGAGCATCGTGCCAAGCCCGATCACCTGCTGCCAAGGCAGACCGAGCCTGGCCTGCGCGAGCTGGGTGAGGATGTCGACCGGGTTGGAGACGACGAAGACGAGCGCGTCCTTGCGGAAACCGGCCTGCTGGATACCGGCGAGGATTTGCAGGAAGAGCGCGACGTTGCGGTTGATGAGATCGAGGCGCGACTCGTCGGGCTTGCGACGCAGGCCGGCGGTGATGACGAAGATGTCGCTGTCCTTGGCGCGGGCGTAGTCGCCGGCGTAGATGCGCTGGCCACCGAGCGCGGAACTGCCGTGGAGCAGATCGAGCGCCTCGCCCTCGGCGAGGTCGGCGTTGGCGTCGAGAATCTGAATTTCGGAGACGACCACGCCGCACTGGAGCGCGAAGGCGGCGTTGGACCCAACGCGGCCGCCGCCGCCGATGATGGTGACTTTCATTTTATTGGAAGTGGGGCGTTATTTTTGGACACAGAGGGCACGGAGCTCGGACACAGAGCGCACAGAGTAAAGTCAGGGAAAGAGGCCGTAGCTTGTTCTCTTCTTCTATTCCCTCCTCCGTGACCTCGGTGTCCGAGCTCTGTGTTCTCCGTGGCCAAAATTTAAGGTGATCAGGCCTTTAGCTGCTTGAGGATCTGCTCGGTGAGTGTGGCGACGAGGGCCTCGATCTGCGGATCGGCGGCCGGGCCGGAATCGTCCTCGGGCTTGGTCGCGGCGCAGGAAACACCGGGGCGGAACTCGCTGTTGTCGCACAGCTCGCACTCCTTCAGGCCGTCGCGATTGTCGGGCATGCCGAGCAGCTTGCGGATGCGGACAAACTCCTTCGCCTTCGCGCCGCCCACGCCTTCGCCAAGGTCTTTGCCGAGCTGCGAGGCGACCCAGATGGTTTTGCAGTAGGCGTCCGCGTTTTCCATTTTCCAATACGCGTCCTCGATGTCCTTGCCCCAGGTGATGACGCCGTGGTTCGCCATCAGCACGCACTGGTTGTCCTTGCCGACCTCGCCGACGGTGTCCGCGTTTTCCTGCGAACCGGGGG
>CBIHRE010000614.1:0-3338 GCA_966212385.1 uncultured Akkermansia sp.
GCCCAGCCTACCATGTGTGGCCGGAGGTCGCAGACGACGCGACCGGGCTGCGGCTCGCTGATGGCGCGTGCGGCGAGCGTCCGCGCGGCGCGGACGGGGGCGAAGGGTTTGGGCTCGAGTCGGGCGGAGCCGAGATCGGCATCGACGAGGACGGGCGACCAATCGGCGGGCTGGCGGCGCGCGTCGTAGTGCTCGCCGTCGTAGATGCTGGAGGAAACGATGGGGCCGGCGAAGCTGCCTTCCCAGCTTTTGTCAGAGAGGACGGTCTCGGTGGAGCCGTCGGCGTAGGTGATCTCCAACTGGAGGAGGAGCGCGGCGTGTTTGCCGTAGGCGCCGCCGCCGTCCTTTTTTCCGCCGAAGGGAAAGCGGCCGGCATACCAGCCTTCGGCGAGGCGGGCCTCGAGCCGGTTGTCGCCGGCGCGGAGCTGCGCGGTGACATCGTAGGTTAGGGTGTCGAGGCGCTTGTAGTAGGCGGTGAAGCCGTTCGCGAAGTGGTCGGCGCCGACGCGGCGGCCGTTGAGGTGGAGGTCGAAGAGACCTCGGGCGGTGACGTAGAGGCGGGCGCGGGCGATCTCGCGGTCTGCGTGGAAGGCGCGGCGGAGGAGGGCGACGGGCTCGCGTTCGGCGGCGGAGGCCGAGCCGGGCGCGGGCTCGGCGGGGCGAATCCAGCGGGCTTTCCAATCGGCGGCGGAGAGGAGGCCGAGTTCGAAGGTGGCGGGCCGGCTCCAGCCGGCGGCGCGGCCTTTCTCGTCGCGGAAGTCGATGCGCCAGGTGACGCGTTCCCGGGAAGCGAAGGGCGCACCGGGAGCGGGCACGAAGGTGGAGCGGTCGGACTCGATCCAGCCGCTGTCCCAGTGGTCGCGCGGCGTGTCGGCCTCGATGCGGTAGGCGCTTTGTTTTTCGACGCCTTCGGGGAGCTTCCAAGAGAGGACGGGCCGGGCGTCGTGAAAGCCGAGCGGGTCGACGAAGCCTTCGCCGACGGTGAGCGAACGGGCGGGGGCGGCGCAAAGGGAGGTGGCCATGGAAATGGAAAGAACAGGGATGAGTAACCGAACGATCGCGGTTCGCATAAGTGACGGGAGGCTGGTGGGCGGTTTGTCAGAACGGGGTTCGTCCGCGGCCGAGGCGAGGGAAGGGATCACGGCGAGGCGCGGAGGCTTTCGATCAGGTAATCGGCGGTGGTCGGATGCGTGTTGTCGCCGGATCCCGGATACGTCAGCTCGCAGCGGACGCCGAGGGCGTCTAGGTGCTCCTTGAGTTTGACGCCGAAATCGGCGCTGTGGGTCGCGTCTTTCTGCGGTTGGCCGGGAGAGGGCCTGTTTTTGTAGCGCAGGTAGACGGGCGGATCGTCGGGGGTGGCGAGCGCGTAGGGGGAATAGCGACGAATCCAAGGGAGGACGGACTCGCGGTTTTCCAGGAACTTGGCGAAGGCGGCGACGCGGGCCTCGTAATTCGAGCCGGCGTTGAAGCCGAAGGCGTGGTAGCCGTAGGCGATGTTAGGGATCCAGGCTTTCATCTGGGCGGGATCCAGCGATGTTTGGGCTTCGTCGACGGCGACGCAGGAGAGGCGGGTGGATTCGCGGGCGACGGGATCCGCGGAGGAGGGATCGGCGAGGTCGTCGCTGAAGGCGACCCAGAGGCTGCTGCAGGCTCCGGCCGAGCCGCCGGTCATGGCGACGCGGGACTTGTCGATGTTCCATTCGGCGGCCTTGGAGCGGACAAACTGCACGACGCGGGCGGCGTCGCTCATGGGCCATTCCACCGGAGGCATGACCTTTGCTTTGCGGGCCTCGGGGACGAGCCGGTAGGTGAAAGAAACGTAGGAGATGCCTGCGTCGAGCAGACGTCGCACGTCGGAGTTGGCGCGCTCGTGCTTTTCACCGTTGGTCCAGCCGCCGCCGTGCATGTGGATGACCACGGGAGCGGGAACGGAGGAAGACGCGCGCCAGAAATTGAGGACCTGCCGTTGGTGGGAGCCGTAGGGGATGTTGGCGAAATCGGGGAGGGCGCCGGAGGGCGGTGCCTCGGCGACCGGCGCAGGCGAGGCAGGCGCCTCGGCTAGGATGGTGCCGACGCCGGGCTCGGCGGCGGGCGCGGGATCAGGCGGGGCGGGCGCGGCGGCAGGCGTGGGAATGGAGGCGCGGTGCGGCGAGAAATTGGAGCATGCCAGCGGAAGCGAGAGGAGCGCGGATACGAGAAAGGGAACAAGCAGGCGTGGGGAGGGCATGTGGAAGCAGGGTGGCGGGCCGGGGATGGGAATTCCGGAGGCGAGAAAGGATTTCAGGATACACGGCAAGCGGCCGTGTTTGCCCGCATAGGCGGACTGGAAAATAGCACGATCAGGCCGGGTGGCAGGGCCGCGTGCGGCTCACGCCAATAGCATAAAACAGCGGATCATGGCGCGGAGGCAGACGGATTCCTGGCGATGGCGTGGCGTGGGCGGAATGTTATTCGCTTCTGGCGAGCTCTATGCGCAGGGATCCGACGAAGGGCCGGCCCGGGCCGGTTTCGAGCTGGGGGACCGACTCGTCGGCCTTGCGGGCCTTTTCGGGGCGGCCGAGGACTCCGGCGAGGAGGAGAAGGGTGTCGGGATCGGCGGCGGTGCTTTGCAGGTAGCCGAGGCTCGTGACGCGGAAGCCGCCGGCGGGACCACCGCGCTCGATCCAGCGCGCGGCTTTGGTGCCGACAACATCGGGGCTTCCTGCGGCGCCGCCCCAGAGACCGAGGATCGGAGCGGAGCGTTTGTTGGGGTAGGCGTCGAGGGGACCGAGACCCAGCCAATGGACTTGGTCGAGGCCAGGCGCGGATTTGAGCGCCATACCGAAGACAGGCACCCAGGGGGTTTCGACCTGCGGATGGAGCTCGTAGCGAACGGTGAGCGCGCCGTCGGCGGAGATGGCGTAGCGGAGGGTCGCGGCGAAGCGGTTCTTGTCGTCGATGTGGCAATCGATTTTCGCGGTGACGCCGACCTCGTCGTCTTGCTCCTCGATGTTCCATCCGGTCGCGGACGGCGTGTAGCGGTTCAAGTCCGGCGAAGCGCGCACGGCCTTGGAGTTGCCTATGGCGGATTCGTTTTGGTCGAGCTTTCGCCAGATCGTGGGGCGTAGATCGGTGATCAGGGGAACATCCTTGCGTGTGGCGGAAACGAGCAGGCCGGTTTTGGGATCGAAGACGTAGCGGGCCTCGCCGACCGCGATGGAGACGGTGTCGCCGCGGGTGACGATCGGCTTGGCGAGATCGGCGGGCGGGGGCGCCGGCGGAGTTTGAGGGATGAGCTCGACGGCCTTGCGCGTGATCTCGGCGCCCCGCGCGTCGGTGAAGACGAAACGGGCGTGGTA
>CBIHRE010000615.1:0-3334 GCA_966212385.1 uncultured Akkermansia sp.
GGTCCTCCAGGTGTCGGTGGGGCACCGGGACTGGCCGATGTGCTGGGGGTGTGGGACTGTGTATAGTTGGAGGGTGGGGGCGAGGCGGCGGGCGCGGGCGGCGCGGGACGGCATGGTGCGAAAGGGGAAGGGCGGACGGTGCGAGTGAAGCGGAAACGGACTCGGAGAACGGAGGGCCGGAAGGCCGGAGGAACGAGGAGCGGAAGGTCGGCGGCGAAGGGGCGGCGAGGCGAGACGCCTCGCCGCTCATCACGGGCGGGACGCCCGTGCCACCACGATCATTGTTCGACGCGACGGACGACGGCGCCGCGGTCGATGCCGAGGTCTTCGCCGGAGACTTCCGCCTGCGCGGTGCGCGGGGTGACGCGCTGGATGCGGACCTTGCCGACGGAGACTTCCTCGCGACCGAGGGAGGCGCCGGTGTCGGGGTCCTTGAGCTCTTCGCCGAGGGCGAAGACTTCCCAGAGCTGGCCGACGGCGATGCCGGTGCCGTCGCCGCGGTTGATGGTCACGATCTTGCCGGTCTTGGCGAGGATCTTGGCGGGGAAGGCGACGTCGGCGACGCGTTGCGAGACCTTTTCGGCCATGCGGCGGGTGAGGGCGACGAGGAGGGAGTCGGAGAGTTCGCCGCCGGAGGAGGTCGAGTTGGCGAGTTCCTCCTCGGTGTCGAGATTCTGCTCTTGGAAGTTGGCGGTCTCGACGAGCTTGTTGGTCTTGGTCTCGTAGAGCTTGGCGACGGTGGAGAAGCGGATGACGCGCTTGGTGGCGGTCTTGTTGATGGTCGCGAAGTGGGCGGTCTGGGTGAAGTCTTGGAAGTCGTCGATGGTGACGACGAGGGTGAGGTCGGAGTCGCCGAAGGAGAAGTTTTTCCCGGAGGCGGCGTTTTCCTCGATGAGCGCGTCGGCGTCGGAGCGGGCGAGGACGGTGAACTTGCGGGTCTGCTGGAGGGCGGCGATGAGCTGGCCGTCGAGGGCCTGGCTCATGCGGTCGAGGGAGTTTTTGCGGCTCTTGCCGGCGGCGTCGGCGAGGAGGGAGGCGGTCGCCTTGATCTTGGCGACGGCGACGGACTTGATCGCGGGAGCGGGCGCGGCGGCGGCGGGCGCCGGGGCGGGCGCGGCGTCTTGCGCGGGGAGCGGAAGAACGGCCGAAAGCGCGGCGACGAGGACGGCGGCGGAGCGGAATTTCAAATTCATGATTTGAGATCTCAGGAAAGGGCGAGGGCGGAGAGGAGCGATGCGGCGGATGCCGGGTGGGGAAGGGAGGGACGGCGTGCGGGATCAGTTGTTGTTGATCACGGTGTTTTGCTGATTGGCGGGGACTTCGCGGTAGCGCTCGGGGAGGATGAAGCGGAAGTTCTCCTTGGTATCGACGCGGAAGAAGGAGTTTTCGAGAGCCTTGGCCTGGCCTTCGAGGACCTTGACCTGGGCGTCGGTGAGCTTGGCGCCGTTGCGGAGTGTGTTGAGGAAGGCGGTGGATTCGCGGAAGCGGCGGAGACCGTCCTCGCTCATCGTCATGGCGATGGTGAGCACCTGGCCTTCGGAGGCGTTGATGGTGCGTTCCCAAGGCTGGAAGCCCTCGCGGCTGAGGCGGAGGCGGGAGAAGCCGGGCTTGAGGCTGATCTTGCCGGGAGCGGTGCCGACGGCGACGCCGTCGACTTCGGCGGTGGCGGCGAGCGGGGTGACTTTGAACTTGGCGTCGCCGACGGTGACGACGTTGTCGGAGCCCACGCGGACGTCGGGGATGTAGAGGTCGGCGGCTTCGACGTTGAGGGTGATGATGACGGCCTTGGCGGCGGGTTTGGCGGCGGCGATGCGGCCGGCGTCGCGGCGGGCGCGGAGGGAGGCGACGATCTGCTGGGAAGCGTCGTCGAGGAGGTCCTGCGGGACGCCGCCGGCGTCGGAGGAGGCGTGGGCGTTGGCCTGCTCGGAGCGGACGGCTTTCACGACGTCGCCGGTGAGGGCGCCGCCGCCCTGGGCGTCGAGGACCTTGTAGGCGACGCGCAGGGTGTAGTCGGTGTTTTCGAGCTTTTGGCCGTAAGCGCTGACGGAACGCTTGGCCTTGGTGCAGGAGACGATGGAGGCGTGGACGAGGTAGTCGGCGCCGAGGTTTTGGGCGAGGCGCAGGGCGGTGGACTGGTCGATGAAGGCGGCCTCGGCGGCGCGGGCGGCTTTGGCGGAGTCGGCCTCGGTCGGGGCGCCGGCGGGGACGAAGCTGCGGAGATTGGAGACGACGAGTTCGCGGGAAATGAGCTGGAAGCCGAGGTCGGCGAGACGGGCGGTGAGGAGGTCCTCGAGCTGGGCGATCTGGTCGCCACCGCACTGGCAATCGCAGTCGGGGCGTTGTGAGACGACGATGCCGGCGACGTAGGTCTTGGCGAGGGTCTCGCGCTCGCGCTGGGTGGTGGTGGTGAGCCGGTCGGTGACGGTTTTGCCGTCGGCGGTGACGGTGGTTTGGGTCTCGACCTTGGTGGACGGGGGCTCGACGGAGCGCTCCGTGACGACGGAGGACTGGGCGAGCAGGGCGGCGGCGAAGCCGGGCAGGAGGCCGGCGACGGCGAGGAGGCGCGTGAGCTTCATGGAGGAGGGTGAGCGGAAAAAGACAGCGAGGGCCGGAGAATGTGCCGGGGGCGGGGCGGGGACAACGGGAAAGACGCCTCCGGTGAGCAGGGGTGAATTCCCGATACGCTTAAGGGGCAGGGAGAAGCGGCGGCGGGCGGAGAATCGTCGAGTTTTTGGCGTCGGCGGGCACAAATGGCGCAAAGCCTTGCGTGGGCGAGGCCACGAGAGGAGCGTGGCGGGCTTTTCGGCGGGAGCGCCCGATACTGAACACGTTATGGTTAAATGGATACACGAGTTGCGGCCCACGCTCGCGTTGGCCCTGCCCATCATGCTGGGACAGGTGAGCCAGATGCTGATGGGCATCACGGACTCGATGATGATCGGTCGGGTGGGCACGGTGGAACTGGCGGCGGCGTCGTTCATCGGGGCGGTTTTCGGTGTTATTTTTATCGGATGCATCGGCTTGTTGCAGCCGGGCTCGGTGCTGGTGGCGCGGGCGCAAGGGGCGGGGCGGCCGGAGGAGGCGGGGATTTGGCTGCGACATGCGCGCTGGCTCGCTTGGACGAGCGGATTGGTGCTCGCTGCCCTGATGGCGGCCGGACTGCTGGCGGCGGAGCATTTCGGCCAACCGGCGGAGGTGGTGGCGGCGATGGGGCCGTTCTATTTGTTGATCTCGGCCTCTTTGGTGCCGGCGATGTTGTTTCAGGCGGACCGGCAGTTTTCGGAGGCGCTCGGACGGCCGGGGGAGCCTCGGTTGATCATGCGCGGCGGTGCTT
>CBIHRE010000616.1:0-3332 GCA_966212385.1 uncultured Akkermansia sp.
CGGGATAACCCTCGGCGTGGATGTAGGAGATCTCCTTGAGCTTGAGCGCGCCTTCGAGGGCGATGGGGAAGAGGTCGAGGCGGCCGAGGAAGAGGAAGTCGTTGTATTTCGCGTAGCGTGTAGCGATTTCCTTGATACGCGGTGCCTGCTCGAGGGCGCGGCGGGCGAGCTCGGGCACGGCCTTGAGGCCGGCGACGTATTCGACGCCGTCGGCGAAGCTCATGTCGCGCATGCGGGCGACGTAGAGGGCGAACATGGCCGAGATGAGGAGCTGGCTGGTGAAGGCCTTGGTCGAGGCGACGCCGATCTCGGGGCCGGCGTGCTGGTAGATGCCGCCGTCGGCCTCGCGGGCGATGGTGGAGCCGACGACGTTGCAGATCGCCATGCACTTGTAGCCCTTGCGCTTGGCCTCGCGGAGGGCGGCGAGGGTGTCGATCGTTTCGCCGGACTGGGAAATGACGAAGAACAGCGCGTCGCGGTCGAGCGGGGCGTTGCGGTAGCGGAATTCGGAGGCGTAATCGACCTCCACCGGGATGCGGGCGTAGCGCTCGATCAGGTGCTCGGCGACGAGGCAGGCGTGCCAGCCGGTGCCGCAGGAGGTGAAGACGAAGCGGTCGATGGTGCGGAAGTCGGCCGGGGTGAGGTTGAGGCCGCCGAAGTTGGCGGTGGAGGCGTCGGCGGAGAAACGGCCGCGCATGGCGTTTTCGAGCGCCTGGGGCTGCTCGAAGATCTCCTTCAGCATGTAGTGCGGATGGTCGCCGAGCTCGGCGTCGTCGACGGACCAGGTGACCTTGTCGATGACGGGGGCGACGTCGGCGAGGTCGAGGGTGCTGAGGGTGAAGCCGGCCGCGGTGACGTGGACGAGTTCGCCGTCTTTCAGGTAGACGACGTTCTGGGTGCGGGAGACGAGGGCGGAGACGTCGGAGGCGATGAGGTGCTCGTGCTCGCCGACGCCGAGGATGAGCGGCGAGCCCTTGCGCGCGGCGACAAGTTCGCCGGGGTGGGCGGGGGAGAGGACGGCGATGCCGTAGGTGCCTTCGACGTGGAGAAGGGTTTTGCGGACCGCTTCGAGGAAACGTGCGGGAGCTTCGGCAACCGAGCCGTTCACGGGCGGGACGCCCGTGCCACCGTTGACGGGCTCCTTTGCCAGATGGTAGGCCATCAGGTTGGCCAGCACCTCGGTGTCGGTTTCGGAGGCGAAGGTGTAGCCCTTGGTGAGCAGAAATTTTTTGATCGCGACGTAGTTCTCGATGACGCCGTTGTGAACGAGGATGATCTGCCCGTCGCTGGAGACGTGCGGGTGGGCGTTGGCGTCGGTCACTCCGCCGTGGGTTGCCCAGCGAGTGTGGGAAATGCCGGCGACGCCGCTCAGGCGCTTGCCGGAAGCGTGCTTGGCGAGATTCGCCACTCTGCCCACGGATTTAACGACTGTTACGCCGCCGTCTTGCAAAACGGCGAGGCCGGCGGAGTCATAACCGCGGTATTCGAGGCGTTTTAAGCCTTCGAGCATGATGGTGGCCGCTTTTTGGCGTCCGACGTAACCTACGATTCCGCACATGAAGTTTTTGAGGGTTTTGGCTGGCGAAGCTACGGGTCGGTGCAAAGCCTCCGCAAGGCTTTAGGCCAACCTCTCACATGACCCCTCAAAAGAACGTATTGGCGGTGATCATGGGCGGCGGACGCGGCACGCGTTTGCACCCCCTCACGATGGAGCGTTGCAAACCGGCGGTGCCCCTCGCGGGCAAATACCGGCTGGTCGATATTCCGATCAGCAACTGCATCAACAGCGACATCAACCGCATCTTCCTGCTGACGCAGTTCCACACCGCCTCGCTGCATCGGCACATCCAGAACACGTTCCACTTCGATCCCTTCGGCGGCGGTTTCGTCGACATCCTCTCGGCCGAGCAGACCGAAAAGAACACCGACTGGTATCAGGGCACGGCCGACGCGGTGCGCCGCAATCTCCAGCATTTCCGCAACTTTCCGCACGAGTTCGTGCTCATCCTCTCGGGCGACCAGCTCTACCGGATGGATTTCCGCAAGATCATCGCGGAACACATCGCGACCGGCGCCGACGTATCCATCGCGGCGATACCGTTCCCGGTCTCGAAGGTGGAGGGCCTCGGCCTGATGCGCGTGGGCGACGATCTGGCGATCTCCGAGTTCGTCGAGAAGCCGAAGGATCCGAAGGTCATCGGCGGTCTCGCGATCAGCGACAAGCTCGAGGAGCGGCTCGCCCACAAGACCGGCGAGAAGCACTGCCTGGCCTCGATGGGCATCTACGTTTTCAACCGCAAGGCCTTGGCCGAGGCCTTGGACAACGGCATGACCGATTTCGGCAAGGAGGTCATTCCGTCGCTGCTGGGTAAGAAGAAGCTCCAGGCCCACGTGTTCGAGGGCTATTGGGAAGACATCGGCACGGTGAAGGCGTTTTTCGACGCCAATCTCGCGCTCGCCCAGCCTTTGCCTCCCTTCAATTTCTTCGATCAGTCGGCCCCGATCTACACGCAGGACCGCTATCTGCCGCCCTCGAAGATCAACAAGTGCTCCTTCGACTATGTCGTGTTTGGCGACGGCTCCATCGTCGAGGACTCGACCCTCACGCACAGCCTGCTCGGCATTCGCTCCATCGTTCGAGCGGGATCGATCTTGAAAGACGTGGTGATGATGGGCGCCGACTACTACGAGAGCGAGGACGAGATCCAGGCCAACAAGGCCGCCGGCCGGCCGCATGTCGGAGTCGGCGCGGGCAGCCACATCGAGCACGCGATCATCGACAAAAACGCGCGCATCGGCGCCGGCGTGAAGATCCTCGCGCAGGGCAAGGCCGACGGAAACTACCCGCACGGCATCGTGATTCGCGACGGCGTGCTCGTGGTGCCGAAGGGCGTCGTGGTGCCGGATGGTTTCGTGCTTTGAGGAGCGCGAGCTGGTCGGGCGATTCGCCGATTAGATTACCTCAGGCGGCCCGAAAGGGCCGCTTTTTTGTTTTGGGTGGGCGTTTGATACCGAGGTGGGCGTGCGCGTCTCGCGCACGCTACGTGTCAGCGGGCGTGTGTCTGCGAGTTTCGAACCGACGAGCGGAGGGACGCGCTCGCCCACCGGGTAGGCGCCTGCCGGGATTGCGCCGGGCGCGGCCTGTGCTGTGCTGCCCGGCATGGACAAGAACCTCTGCGTCTATTGCGCGAGTGGGCTGGAGCTGGACCCGAAGTATTATGCGGCGGGCGTGGAGCTCGGCCGCGGCCTGGCGGAACGCGGCTGGGGGCTCGTCTATGGTGGCGGGCAGGCCGGCGTGATGGGCTCGGTGGCGCTCACGGCCAAGGCGGCGG
>CBIHRE010000617.1:0-3320 GCA_966212385.1 uncultured Akkermansia sp.
GGCCGCGCCGGACTGGCGGGTCTGGTTGGCGCGCTCCTGGGCGGGGCCGGCGTTGTCGGCGTTTCGCGTGGTCATGCTGGCGCTCTCCTCGAGGGAGGCGCTGGTCTCCTCGAGCGTGGCGGCCTGTTCGCTGGCGGATTGGGCGAGCCCCTGGCTGGCGCGGCTGATCTCGGCCGAGGAAGAGGTGAGCTGGCGGGAGCCTTCGGAGAGGCGCCGGTTGACATGGACGAGGACTCGGCGGGTGCCGCGGGTGATGATCCATGCGAGGGCGAGGCCGGCGAGGAGCGCCCCGGCTGCGCCGACGGCGAGGATGACGCGCGTGCGGCGGATGATGTCGACGGTGGCTTGGGAGGTGGTCTCCGCGGTTTCCTGGTTCCCTTGCACCATGGCGGAGAGGGACCGGACATAGTCTTGGAAAACCGGATACAAATCGGCGCCGATGGCGGCGGCCGCCGCGGGGTCCTGGGCGCGGCTGAGCTTGAGCACGGCGTTGCGGGCGTCGCGGTAGCGGGCGCGGCTGGCCTTCACGGTTTCGTAGCGGGCCTTGTCCTCGTCGCTTTGGGGCAGCTTTTCAAAGGAGGCGTAGAGCTCGGTGAGCTCGTTGCTCATCGCGTCCATGCGCTTGGCGATCTCGTCCTTGCGGGCGACGTCGGGGGCGAGGAAGTGGAGCGAGACGTTGATGAAGTTCTCCTTCACCAAGGCCTCGATCTTGCCGAGGACGAGAATCGAGGGGAGGCCGTCGTCCGCCATGCGGTCGTTGGCCAGTTCCACTTTTTGGATGCGCAGGTAGGCGACCGCGCAGATCAAGGTCATGACTGCGAGCAGGGCGCCAAAGCCGATGCCGATGCGTTTTCCGATGGTCCAACTTTTCATGCGCAACTGGGGATTCTCCGCCAGTTAACGTCACGAAACGCCGAAAATTTAGACAGGTGCGCCGGATTGGCCGTGTTTTGGCCGGGATCGATTCCACTAGTGCCTAGCGCGGAGGCGGATCGTCGGGTTGGGGTGAAACTACCGCGTTCTCCCGCCTTTGCGCAAAACGGGCGATCAGTTCCGGCCGAAGAGTCGGGAGAAGAGGCCGCGCGGTTTTAAGACGCAGCTGGGGCGGCCGGGGGCGAGGAGCTCGGAGTGGCCGTTTTGAAGCAGGAGCTTGTGCAGGTGCTCGGCGCCTTTGCGCATCTTTGCGTCCAACTCGTCTTCGTGCAGCGGGACGAGGGCGTAAAAGCGGATGGTCTTGCCGCCGGGGAGGCTCAGTTCGTGGAAGGCGTCGGGGGCGAGCGTCGGCGTGAGCAGGACAAAAGAGCTCAGCCGGGTGTTGCCGGCGAGGGGCGCGGGCGGATCGCCGTTCGGGATGGTGTGCCCGTAGGCGAGCCAGGTGCCGTAGTCGTGGGGGAAGCGCGCGAGGAACTTGAGGGCGCGAATCGGCCAGTAGTTCTCCTCGAGTTTCCAAGCTGCGTCGCCCATGGGCCAATCAGGCGGGAGGCAGAGGCAAAGCTCGGCATGGGCGAAGTCTTCGGCGCCGGCCGGCGCGGTCATCGGACGGTCGCTCATGCCGGAGGTGACGAGCGTGTAGTAGGGGCGTTGCGCGCTCGGCGGCACGATGTGAACATCGATGTGGACCTTGTCCGACACGAGCTCGTGGAAGACGGTCGCGACTTTGCCGATGTGACGCTCGATGTGGGCGCCGATCGCCTCGATATTGACGGAGTCGCCGACGGCGAATTCGAAGGGCTTGGGCGCTTGGTGGCGCAAGGTGGGCCCGACCTTAGCGTTTTGCGGATCCATGGCTGGAAGATTTCGGAACGTAGAGTCGGCGAACGTCGCGACGGTGGAGAAAATTTCGCCGGTCGTCGTCTTCCATCACCGCGCGAAGATCGGGCCAGCCGCCAAAGCTGCGCGGAGCGCTTCCCGAGCGAGTGACAAGGCGCATCGCATGCGCGTGGAGTTCGGCCAATGCGGCGCCTTTGCGATGCACAACCACGCAGCCGGGGCGAGGGTCGAGGTAAATGTCGAGATTGGTCGCCGTGAGGGTGCGATGGTCGTCGAGGTAGGCCGTCATGCCGCAACCTTCGGTCACGCGGATGCCGGAGGGCTGCGTCTTGTCCGACGCGATGATGAGGCTGAGGATGCCGACCACGCGGGAATCGGAGGAGAGGTAGATGACGCTGCCGGAATCGATGTGATTCTTGTCCTTCGAATTTCGGACTTTTTGCCAGCCGACGGCGCGAAAGCCCGCGGCGGAAAACTGGGTCTGCCAAGCGGTATGGTATTCGTGAAAGTTTGCGCTGAGATCTTCCGGTCTCGCCTCCATCTCGTCGTAGCCGACGGGGAGTTCTGTTTCACCTTGGGGCGGAACGAAGCGGGAAATGCTCCAGAAAAGCAGGCCCTTCAGGGGGCTTCCACCAAAACGTCTGCATTCGCCAAAGCCGAGCTTGCGCAAGTTGGTAAGATACACCGCCTTCTCGATATGGGCACGCATGCGTGTTACCACGTAATGCGCCCTTGTTTTTGCAACGAGAAAGCGAAAACGAGGGGCGTGTAGTCAGGGCGCGAAAAAGCCGCGCGTTCCGAAGAAGCGCGCGGCGGGAAATGAAAGGACGCGTCGACGGCCGACGCGGTCGACTCAATAGTCGTTGGTGGTGAAGAGGCCCCAGAGCACCTTCACTTGGGTGCCGGAGACGTTGCCGGCATCGCCGACGAGCTCGTTGACGTTGGCGTCGACGCTCGTGCGCGGGGCGGGTTGGTAGGCGCCTTTTTCGATATCGACGAGGCCTCCAAGGATGTTCGTGTGGCTGCCGGTGCGGGTTTTTTGGTGAGCGCAACCGCTGAAGACGGCGACCGAGGCGAGGAGGGCGAGGGGCAGAAGGGCCTTCTTGTTCATAGGGGGAGGTGGGAACGAATGGTGAGGGGGCGCGGCCTTGGCAAGCCTCCCGTCGGCCGAGATTACCGGGGGCTAGGCTCCGGTGGGAGACGGGGAGGCGGCGGGCGCGAAGTCCGGGGAGGAGCGCAGCAGGTCGGCCTGCCAGGGGAGGAGGATGTCGTCGAGCCGCTGCGGTTCGCGGCAAAGCGTCACGAGCGTGCTGCGCGGCGCGATGAGCGTGGGATCGAGGTTCAGCTTCGCGGCGATCTGGTCGCGGTAGGCCTTGATCCGATCCTGACGGTCGATTTCCGCCTGGCTGAGGTGGATGCGTTCCGTGCGCGGGCGGCGCGGCAGGCTGGAGGGATCGCGGGCGAAGCCTTCGCGGAGGGCGGCGGCGAGCGAGGGGGCGAGGCGCGGCTGGCGTTTGCCGAGATTGGTGGTGGCGACGATGGTCTCGATC